>PLSN01000453.1 GCA_003165135.1 Bacteroidota bacterium | reverse complement strand
CGCAGAGGATGAGTTTCAGCTTGCCGGGATATTCATTGATATCGCCCACCGCATAGATGCCGGGGACATTAGTGCTGTAGTCGAAAGTATTGACGACAATGGACTTGCTATCAAGGTTGAGGCCCCAGTCAGCGATAGGCCCGAGAAAAGGAGAGAGGCCATATAGCGGCAGCCAGTACTCGGTATTGAGGTCAAAAGACTCACCGCTGTTCTTTTTGATCGTGATCTGAGATAGTTGGCCATTACCGCCGACACCTGCCACCTGAGCCTCAGTGATGAGTTTGATCTTGCCTGAGCCTGCGAGGTCGACGACCTTCTGTACTGAGTCGAGGTGCCCTCTAAACGAGTCACGGCGGTGTACCATGACTACTTCTGATGCCACATCAGCGAGGAATATGGTCCAGTCGAGTGCCGAGTCGCCGCCACCGGAGATGACGACCTTTTTGTCGCGATATTTCTCAGGCTCACGGACTACGTAGTCGATGCCTTTGTCCTCAAAGTCTAGGATGTTGGATATTGGCGGGCGTTTAGGTTCGAAGCAGCCGAGGCCTGCAGCTATGACGAGGGCAGCGCATTTGATCTGAGTACCTTTGTTGGAAGTGAGAAGGAACTTGCCATCGTCGAGCTTTTCGAGCTTTTCGGCACGCTCACCGAGGGTGAAATCAGGCTTGAACGGCGCGATCTGTTCCATGAGGTTATTGATCAGGTCGCTGGCCAGTATAGATGGATAGCCGGGTATGTCGTAGATGGGTTTCTTAGGGTAAACCTCAGCCAGTTGTCCGCCGGGCTGGGGCAACACATCAATGATATGGCAATGCAGTTTGAGCAGTCCGGCTTCGAAAACTGTAAACAGGCCTACAGGCCCGGCCCCAATGATAAGTAGATCTGTTTCTTTCATGTCTGTGATAATGCGGCGCAAATATAAGATAAATGAGGTGGACAATTACGGACAAATGTCATATGAAAGTATGAAATAAAACAGCCGATAGTTATTCACCACCGGCTGTTCTGTTTGTATTGTCTAATGTCTCAAAAGTGCTTGATGATCTCATCGCCGAACTCAGAGCATTTGATCTCTGTAGCGCCATCCATCAGACGGGCAAAGTCATAAGTGACCTTCTTAGCCTCGATGGCAGCGCCGAGTCCTTTGTGGATCAGCTGTGCGGCCTCGTCCCATCCGAAGTATTCGAACATCATGGCGCCGGACAGGATCACAGATCCCGGGTTTACCTTGTCGAGGTCAGCATACTTGGGTGCTGTGCCGTGTGTGGCCTCAAATATCGCATGGCCTGTGATGTAGTTGATATTAGCACCCGGAGCGATACCGATACCACCTACTTGTGCAGCCAGTGCATCAGAGAGATAGTCACCATTGAGGTTGAGGGTAGCGATCACATCAAAGTCCTCAGGGCGTGTCAGGACCTGCTGAAGGGCGATATCAGCGATAGCATCCTTGATCAGGACCTTACCTGATGCCAGTGCTGCTTTTTGTTCTTCATTAGCAGCGGGCTCTCCTTTTTCTTTCTTGGTTTTTTCCCACTGGCCCCATGTGTATACTTTATCACCGAAATACCTCTCGGCTGTATCGTAAGCCCAGTNNCCAGCTCGTAGGCCCAGTCGCGGAACCCGCCTTCGGTGTATTTCATGATGTTACCTTTGTGGACTATCGTCACGCTCTTTTGTTTGTGTTTAATAGCATAAGAAACCGCGCTGTGCATGAGCCTGATCGTACCTGATTTGCTCACTGCCTTCACACCGAGGCCTACGCAGATATCGTCTGATTCATTGACGCCGACCTTAGCCCAGAACTCAGCAGATTTTTCTTTAGTACCGAAACGTATCTTAGTGAAATCTTTTGGAAATTCTTTAGCGATAAAGTCAAGCACTTTCTGTGCATCAGCGCTGCCGCCTGCATACTCGATACCTGCATAGATGTCTTCTGTATTCTCACGGAAGATAACCATCTCCACAGCCTCAGGCCTTTTGACAGGCGAGGGCGTACCAGGATAGTAACGCACGGGACGCAGGCATACATATAGGTCCAGTATCTGGCGCAGTGCTACATTGAGGGAGCGGATACCGCCGCCTACAGGTGTGGTCAGAGGCCCTTTGATACCTATGAGATATTCGTTGAATGCAGCCAGTGTCTCATCAGGGAGCCAGTTGCCGGTTTTATTGAATGCTTTTTCTCCGGCCAGTACTTCTTTCCACTCTATTTTTCTTGTTCCGCCGTATGCTTTGTCTACTGCTGCGTCCATTACCCTGACTGATGCATGCCATATATCGGGCCCTGTACCGTCACCGATGATGAACGGTACTATAGGGTGATTTGGCACATTGAGTTTGCCATTTGCGATCGTTATTTTTTCTCCCATTTTTTTGCTGATTTTTTAGCGTGGCAAACCTAAGGTATTTAGCCAAATAAGCAAAGGAGAATTTTGAGGATAATAATCATTTAACTCTGACGTGGACTCAAATCAGAAGGCGCCCTCACGAGTGCCTTTGAATAATTATGCTTTTGTTATTGTTGTTTTTGTATTCACTCTCTCCTTCGGAGAGGGCAGGGTGAGGTGGCTGTTAGAACCTAACCGGTACCTGATACACGATGTTAGGTTTAGAGTCAAATTTCTTTCCGATCACGATGACCTTAGTAGATTGCTCATCTCTTTTACCATGTTTTTTCTTCTTGTCATTATCAGCAGATTTGATCACAGTGATCTCATCATTCAGAGAACTAGGTGTACTCAGGAAATTCAATGATGCCAAAGGAATATTGCCGACCTCTACAGGATTATTTTGTGTAGTGACAGGTGCAAATTCTAAAGCTACATCCTGTGCTACCTGATCTTTAGATGGGGTAGTCTCTATAGTAGCAGGCTCAGTTGTATTTGAAGCTACAGCAGGAGTTTCAACCTTTGGTGCAGATACAGGTACTTTAGCAATAGCCTTTTTAACCGGCGCTGTTTGTGCTACCATCTTGGTTTCGGTGGCTTGTACAGGTGCTGCAGCTGCAGGCTGGCTCACAGTCGTAGTGTTGGTATT
>PLSN01000028.1 GCA_003165135.1 Bacteroidota bacterium | reverse complement strand
TATGATGAATGGAATGAAAGATGCACTGAAATACGCTTCGGAAAATTTCAGCCCCTACCAGTTCAGACAGGCACGTATCATTGAGTTTCCACGTTACGAGACCTTTGCTCAGTCATTTGCCAACACCATTCCTTTTTCGGAAGGCATAGGCTTCATTGCAGACCTGCGTGACTCAAATCAGATAGACTATCCGTATTATGTCACCGCTCATGAGATAGCACATCAGTGGTGGGGGCATCAGATATGTGGCTCCCGTCAGAAAGGTTCTGTAATGATGGTAGAGAGCATGGCGCAATACACTTCACTCATGGTGATGAAACAGAAATTCGGCCCTGTCAAGGTCCGCCGCTTCCTTAAATACGAACTCGACCGCTACCTGTCAGGCAGGCAGTTTGAGCGAGTGTATGAGAACCCGCTATATCACGCTTCTTACAATCAGCAGTATATATTCTATCAGAAAGGCAGTAATGTGATGTTTGCCATGCAGGACTATATCGGAGAAAAGAACTTTGACAATGCCATGAGCGCATTTATCCATGCTAATCAGTTCCAGCAGGCGCCTTATTGCAATAGCATTGATTACCTGGATACGCTTTCGCACTATACTCCCGACTCGCTTCATTACCTGATAGGAGATATGTATAAGTCAATCATAGTTTACTCAAATAAATGCAACAAGGCTAGCTATGAATCTACAGCCGATCACAAATACAAAGTGACGATAGAAGTCGAATCACACAAATACAAAGCAGACAGCCTCGGCAAAGAGACAGAGATACCATTCGCTGACTATATAGATATCGGAGTACTGACTAAAGAAAAAAATGGCAAATTTTCCGAGAAAGAACTCTATCTCAAGAAACAACTTATCAAACCGGGGAAAAGTACTTTTGAAGTGATAGTCGATGAGGAACCAGCCAAAGCAGGAATAGATATATACAATAAACTGATAGACCGAGATAGCGATGACAATCTGAAAGACATTACAAAAACACTTATTAATAAGTCTTAAATAGGACTATAATGAACCTTTGGCTTGGTTAACAGCGCTTTCTGTATTGAGGGTGCTAATTTGGGCCAAATGAAAAAAGGCTTACATCATAGAAACGATGTAAGCCTTTGAGTGTAAGTGTGGGAGCTACAGGGTTCGAACNNACCCTCTGCTTGTAAGGCAGATGCTCTGAACCAGCTGAGCTAAGCTCCCTTTTTCGATTGGGGACTGCAAAAATAGCTGAGTTCTTGAATTTTGCAATAATAAGTGGGGTTTTTTTCCAAAAAAATATGTAGGTAAGACATTTTTATGCGATGGCCTTATTTTTTAGATGCTTTGAGATCGTGACGAAGAATGTAGTACCCTTACCTTCTTCTGATTCGAACCAGATATGGCCATCATGTAGGTCGGCTACTTTCTTGCATATAGCCAATCCAATACCGGTACCGGGATATTCATTCTCTGTATGGAGGCGTTGGAATATGAGGAATACTTTGTCTTTAAACTCATTTTGGATACCTATACCATTGTCTGATACACTTATCTGCCAGAAGTCATTTGTCTCGGTACAGTTGATCTTAATATGAGGGGTGGCGTCTTTCACAAACTTCATACCGTTATCTACCAGATTCTGCAGCATTTGTGTCAATTGGTACTGTTCAGCAAAAATAATGGGCAGGTTACTGTATTCTATGATGGCACCTTTGGATTGAATGGTACTCTCGAGGTTTTTGGTCACTACGAATATCAGTTCATTGAGATTGACATTCTGATAGGGCCGTGGTACTGAGTTCAGCCTGGAGTAATTGAGAAGGTCAGTGATGAGCTGCTGCATACGTTTGGCTCCACTCACTGAGAATGTGATAAAGTCCTTGGCATCCGCACCGAGACTGGTAAAATATCTCTGCTCCAATAACTGCAGGTAACTCGTTATTGTTCTTAGCGGGCCCTGAAGGTCATGTGAAGCCACATATGCGAAACGCTCCAGTTCTTCATTTGAGCGTTTAAGATTAGATGCTTTTTCTTCTAGTTCTTTTTGGGCCATTTTGAGATCGGTGATCTCCAGAATGATAGCCATACCATAAATGATCTTGCCCTGATCATCTTTGATCGGCAGCACATTAGTGAGGAGGCTTCTGCCACCTTCTTCAAACTGCTCGGCCATATGGTCACCATTGAGTACAGCTTTGTATCGTCGCTCTCTATCAGGCAGGGTCTCTGCATCAGTGACCTCGTATATAGTCTTGCCCTCGACCTGTTCTTTGGGTGGGCTGATCACACCGATCAGGGCCCCTTCAGCCAAAACAAATCTAAGGTCCTGGTCAAATATAAGAATGGCAGAGTTGGGGACGTTTCGGGCTATCTGTCTGTATAGTTGCTCCGACTGCTTGAGACGCTCTTCAGCACTTTTGATCTCGGTGATATCATTGACGATCCCCAATATGTTGGTGCTGTTGTCACTCAGAGATTTGATCGGTCGCTTTACCATCTGGGCATACATTTCTTTTCCGGTGCCCATATTAAATAACTTCATATCGGAAAAAAGAATGGGCTCATTTTTTTTGATCACCTGTGCGTCCTGTTCTGAAAATTGTTTTATTTCATTAGCATTTTTAGAAAAATCAACCGCCGGCTTACCGATCATTTCTTTTGGTATGGTATTGTAAAAGCGTGCAAATGCTTCATTGACCAATACAAATTTCCCTTGCTGGTCTTTGACGAATATCAGATTTGGGTTCATATCAATGAGTAGCCGGAGAAAGTCTTTCTGTTGCTCTATTGCTTTCTCTACGCCTTTTCTATAGGAGACCTCTTTTTGGAGTTTGTCATTCAGGCCTTCGAGCTCAGTGGTCCTCTGCCTGACTTTCTCCTCAAGGCTCTGATTCATCTGTTTGAGTGTTTCCTGATATTTTAGGCGATCAGTGATATCGCGGGCGTGGAGCAGGAGAGCAGGTTTTTCATTGTACTCAATGACCGCAGTACGAATTGCTACCGGAGTCATATGGCCATCTTTATGCTTTACCTTTGCTTCAAAGGAACTTACTTTGCCTGATGCCACATCTTCGCGCCTTTTTTTTGCCATCTCCAATTCTTCTGGCGGAAATAGTTCTCTTACATTCTTGCCTATCATCGCCTCTCTGGTATATCCGTAGAGTCTTGCACCTGCTTCATTTAGGTCATGTATCATGCCATCAAAACCCTCGACAAATACTCCCTCAGGTGAGCTGTAAAACAGGTCCTTAAAACGTTTTTCGCTATTTTTTACCGCTATCTCGGCCAGTTTACGCTCTTTGATCTCATTGACCATATGATAATTTGATATGGTCAGCTCTCTTGTTCGTTTTTGAACCTTAGCTTCCAGTTCCTCATTTGTTTGCCGCAGCTGGTCCTCCAGTTGGCGCTCCTTAGAGTTGTCTCGCATGATAGCTATAGAGCCTATATATTGGCCCGAGCTATTAAAGAGGGGTTTGCCGGTGATCCTCACATCAATGTTGTCTTTATTCTTTTTGATCATTTTGATCTCATAGGTATCAGAGACACCACGTTTACGCAGTTCGACCTTACTTTTGGTGAGTGCTTTGCCGTCTTCAGGAAATAGTGTGTAGCCTGACTGCCCGATCAGTTCATCCCATGAATAGCCGAATAATTTGCTGTGCTTTTCATTAATGAACTTTTGCTCACCTGCTTCATTGATTATCGACACTGCATCTGTGCACCATTCATCAAAGTATTGCTTCATATCCGGATCGGTCATGCCCAGACCTGCCAGTATATTATATTCGGAAAAAAAATGCTTGAAAACTTCATTTGAGAATTCATTCTGAAGGACATCCAACAACTTTTTGACATCAGGGGACAGATTCGCCATATCCTGATATTTGTCAAGAAGCTGTTTAAGGATTTGCGGGTTATTAGTGGGCATTCAAATCTATATAAAAGCCTAAATTACAATTTTTAGCTTCTAAATTTATACGATATTGTGCAATATTTAGTTTTGCATAAAAAACATACTTTATGAGATGGTGGAAAAGGCTACTGTTGATTGTGATCACTTTATATCTGGGTACCTGTGTCTGGCTATATTTTTTTCAGGAGAAACTGCTTTTTCATCCATACAAACTGGCTACAGATTACAAATACAATTTCCCAGGAAAGTACCGCGAATTTAATGTGGACATGGGTAATGGGTG
>PLSN01000482.1 GCA_003165135.1 Bacteroidota bacterium | reverse complement strand
CTCCACATGTCCGGGGTGCAAAATATCAAAGCAGCCATTGGTGAAAACTACACGATCGCCCACAGCACGCCAGTGATTCAGCCGTGACTGGAGTGTCGCCATATCAACGATCTTATAGGCTATGTCAGGATGCAATGCCACTGTGATGGTAGTTTATTCAGGTATTATTATCTAACGAAAGTTCAAAAAATTTGGTATTCATTGTTTCCCGGTATGACCGAAACCACCTTCGCCTCTTTGAGTTTCAGAGAGTGAATCCGTCAATGCCCAGCTTGCTTTTTCATATTTAGCTATGACCATCTGTGCTATGCGGTCACCATTCTTTATAGTAAACTCCTGCTCCGATAGATTTATCACTGCTACTTTTATCTCGCCTCGATAATCGCTATCGATGGTCGCGGGTGTATTAGGTAGCGTGAGTCCATGTTTGAATGCCATGCCACTGCGTGGTCTCAGTTGCGCCTCATACCCATCCGGCAATTCAATGAACAGTCCCGTAGGTATCAGTTTCCTCTCCATAGGCTTCAACAGCACATCCGCATCAATATACGCGCGAATGTCCATACCGGCTGAGCCTGCGGTCTCATATGCGGGCAGTGGATTATTAGATTGATTGATAATATGGATCTGCATGGTCGGCAAATATATACTTTTAGTCGAAGCAGAAAAGTCTAGTTTCCTCTCAGCAGTTTCGGCAGGCTTTTGCCATCTACTATATATACGAAAATCGTAAACAATATCATAAATACAGTAGCAGAGAGATACTTGATGATATGTGTCAGTCCTTCGGTAGCATGAGCGAATACCAAATATAAAATGACTACTAAGGCTATATAGGCGCATACCTTGAGCGCTTCATACGGCACTGGATAATACTTCTGCCCAAGCACATACGACACCAAGGCCATGAGCCCATAGCATATCAGCGTAGCCCATGCCGAACCCATATAGCCCATGGTCGGTATCCAGAGTATATTCAGCACTATAGTGACGATCGCTCCGCCTATAGAGACATAGGCACCCATCATGGTGCGGTCAGTGAGTTTGTACCACACTGAGAGATTGACATAGACACCGAGAAATAAATTCGCGAGTAAGAGTATCGGCACGATCGGTAGCCCTACGCGGAAACCCGGGCCGACAAACCGTGCGAAGAAATCTATATAAAGCGTCACCATCAGATAGATGAAGCAACAAAAGATCACAAACCAGGTCATCACATCGGCAATGGTCTTTCGCGAGCCATCTTTGGCTGCATGGGCAAAGAAAAACGGCTCTGCCGCAAAGCGAAATGCCTGTATGAACAATGACATTAATATGCTCATCTTGTAGCAGCCTCCATATATCCCGGTTTGTTCCCGGTTTTGCTCTATGGTACCTGTCAGAAAGTGCGGCAGCATGGCCCTGTCGAGCATCTCATTGGTCACTCCTGCCAGTCCGATGATGACCATCGGGAGTGAATAGCTGAGTATCTTGCGAAAAATAGCCGCATCAAATCCATACGTTATGCCTCTGAGCTGTGGCGAGAGCAAAACCAATTTGACCGCACTGGCAGCGAGATTAGAAATAAACACATATCCGATCCCGATAGCGGGGCTGTAAAACTTTCCAAAAAATGAGTTGGGATCTTTGTCAAAAGCACTTCTGCAGATCACGATAAAGAATATGTTCAGCCCGATATTGACCAGGATCTCTGTGACCTTGATACCTGCAAAGTTGACAGCCTTGTTCTCATTGCGCAGACGTGCGAACGGAATAGCACCAATAGTATCAAATGCCAATATCAGTCCAAACCAACCAAAGTACTCCAGGTGATCACCATAGTGTAGCACCGATCCCAGCTTAGGAGAAAACAAAAACGTTAATAAACCGAAAGTCGCCGACACGATCGATAGAAAAATAAGCGTCGTGGAGTAGGTCTTGTTTTCATCTTCGGTCTTGCTAAAACGGAAATAACCGGTCTCCATACCAAAGGTCAGCAGCACGGTCAGGAAGCCTGTATAAGCATAAAACTCAGACACTTCGCCATACTGCGCCCGGTCGAATACCCGCGTATAAATGGGGACTAGCAGGTAATTGAGGAAGCGGCCTACGATACTGCTCATACCATAAATGGCAGTTTGGGAGGCTAATTTTTTGAGTGGATTCAAAACTTACTTAGGCTTTTTTCGTAAACAAATATGGGGAAATTATGCCGCTCTTATTTAGGGTTTTCAAATTAGCTGCGGTACAGAGACTGAAACGATCCTTTATTTTGTGAAAAGGAGATGATTTCAGCATATCCCCGTTTATATAACGCTATGTCTTATACAATGAAAAAGATCGTTTTATTTATCAGTATATCGGCTTGTTTTACCTTGGTACATGCTCAAAGCGGATCAGAGGACAAGCCTCAGGTCAGCCATGCAGATTTCAAATATGTCAATGGCTCCTTTGACGGCGGCTATGATGCTAATGGCATGCGTACCGGTTTCGGATTTGCTACGCTGGAGAGCGGAGAAACATACAAAGGCAACTGGGCACATGATCTTCGCAATGGATTTGGCAAAGCTACATTCCCGAATGGCGACCGTTATGATGGCAAATGGCAAGATGACCAGCGCAATGGCAAAGGCATTTACTACTTTGCTAACGGGGATATTTTCACAGGTGAGTTTCTCAATGATAAAATGAACGGCGAAGGTGTGTACCGATATGCCAATGGCGATGAATATACAGGCACCGTCCAGAACGGCCAGGTGACAGGCAAAGGCATCTGCAAATATTCCAATGGTGAGCGATACGAAGGCGAACTGATCAATGGCAAAAGAAGCGGCCTGGGCAAATACTACTACAGAGACGGCAAGATATACGAAGGCACTTTCGCTGATGATCAGAAGGCAGGCACAGGTGTCATGTATTTCACTAATGGCGATAAGTACGTCGGTCAGTTTGTCAATAATAAACGAAGCGGAGCAGGTACATTTTATTATGCCAATGGTGATGTCTATGAAGGCGAATTTGCTAACGGGCTCATGGATGGCAAAGGCAAATTCACCTGGGCGGATGGAGATACGTTCGTCGGTTCGTGGAAGGCCAACAAACGTCAGGGCGAAGGAACACTAAAACCCAAAGAGGGTGAAGCCGTGGTCAAAATGTACTCGATGGGTCAGGAAACCGGGAAATAAATCAGACAATAGTTAATAGACTAGAGATCATTCGTCTCATTTCTCATGTCTCAATACTCATGTCTATTTTTTACGCATCAAACTTATACCCTATTCCTTTGATGGTCTTAAAAAGTTCCTCTCCGATCTTCTCACGTAGTTTACGGATGTGCACATCTATCGTTCTATCGCCTACTATCGTATCATTTCCCCATACTTTATTGAGTATCTCCTCACGTTTGAATACACGTCCCGGTTTAGACACCAGCAGGCCGAGCAGTTCAAACTCCTTGCGCGGCAGGGTGATCTCTTTGCCGTCTTTGACCACGATATATTTTTCCTTGTCGATCTCGATGTTTCCTATCTTGATGTTCTTGGCAGTATTTTTCTCCTCCAGCCTGCGGAATAGCGCATTGATACGGCTGATAAAGACCTTTGGTTTGATCGGCTTGGTGATATAGTCGTCAGCCCCCGATTCGAAGCCTGCTATCTGTGAGTAGTCCTCATCGCGGGCCGTCAGGAATGTTATCAGTGTGTGTTTAAATTCATCCATTGACCTCAGCTCGCGGCAAGTAGTGATGCCATCCTTGACCGGCATCATCAGGTCGAGAACGATCAGGTGCGGTTTTACTTTTTTGGCCAGCTGTATACCGTCTGCGCCATTGATAGCAGTATATACCCAGAAACCTTCCTTCTCCAGATTGTACTTCATAAACTCCAGTACATCCTGCTCATCATCGACGAGCAGTATTTTAAAATCATTCATTTCCATGCTGAAACTATTTAGCGCAAAAGTACCGTCTGGATGTAAAGTTAAAGTTAACAATAATGGAATGATATAAATAAATATAGCATAAGCCCGCGGGCGGCTTTATGTCCCCCACTGCCTGAATTATTTCTCCGTATTTGTTGGCATTTCACTATTCTTTCGTCGTTATTCTCTAATTCACTATTTTTTCACTTATGTATTAGAAATTTTCCTTTTTTACCACCTTAACCCCCCTTTTTCCGAAAAAGACACTTTGCTCTTTATCAATATTCTTACATATTTGAAAATATAAAATTATATTTAACAATATGCATAATGAAAAATAATTTGCTTATTTCATTTATGGAATACAAATATAGCAAATTATGACTAATAATCAAAAAACTATAGCAGCTCCTATCGGCACAACAAATAGATTGTTTAATTTAACAATGTAAATTTTGTTTTCATGTATTGTGTATATATATTTATGATAGATACCATGAATCCCGCTCGACGTAGAACAAAAATAATAAATGCTGTCCGTAGATGAAGGGTGGGATGTGGGTTTGCTTCTACGGACCTACACAAAGCTGTCCGTAGAACTTGTCCGCCTATGGCGGATGAAGGCTGGCCTGCGGGTTTGCTTCTACGGATTTATCTGCCTCTGGCAGACCTACTCCCACACTTAAAATATCCTTAAAACCGGGGGTATTTACTATTTTTCTCGTGAGAATAAGTCAATTTGTATATTTTAGCAGCCGCCTGTCCCGAAATCTGTCAGGCCCTCAAAAAATAAAGAATGGAAAGATACAAGAAGATCAATAACATAGCAGGTTGGATCGTGCTATTGTTTGCTACGGTAGTTTATGCCATGACCCTCGAGTCTAGTGGTAGTTTCTGGGACTGCGGGGAGTTCGTACCCTGCTGCTGGAGGCTACAGGTGCCGCACTCTCCGGGCGCCCCGCTTTTCGTCATGATAGGACGTATATTTACCCTGTTTGCTTTCGGCGACACTTCACGCGTCGCTATCATGGTCAACTTTATGTCCGGCCTCAGTACGGCATTTGCCATGATGTTCATCTACTGGACCACCACTCACCTCGCCGGCAAAGTGTTTTTCAAAAACAAAGAGACTGACTACACTACCGCTAATATCACAATGGTAGTAGGTGCCGGAATCATAGCTGCTACCTGTGCTACATTCCTCGATTCGATGTGGTTCTCGGCGGTAGAGGGTGAGGTATATGCATTGAGCCAGTTCTTTATGGGCTTTATCGTATGGGCCATCATGAAGTGGGACAGCATAGATGATAAAGAAGATAAATACGCTGACCGCTGGCTGGTATTGATAGCCTATATGGTAGGTTTGTCAATAGGTGTACACCTGCTCAGCCTCCTCGCGCTGCCATTCATAGCACTGGTTTATTACTACAAACGCTATCCTAACCCTACGATCATCGGCTTCCTGCTGTCAAATGCCATCGGCTTTATCATCCTCGGCTTTGCGATGAAGTTTGTGATCTCTTATACACAGACCTTCATGGGAGCTTTTGATAAGTTCTTTGTCAATTCTCTCGGCATGCCATTCTGGAGTGGTGCTTTTGTTTATATTATATTGTTTGCCTCATTTCTGATAGCTGGTATCTACTATACACAGTTCGTCAACAAAAAACGCTGGTGGAACCTTGGTTTCCTTTGCGTGACTTTCATGTACATAGGCTATATGTCTTATATCATGATACCTATACGCGCCAGTATCAACCCGCCGATAGACATGGGCCGTCCTACAGATCCATTCGCTATCAAGGCATATGTAGACCGTGAGCAGTATGGTGACCGTCCGCTG
>PLSN01000278.1 GCA_003165135.1 Bacteroidota bacterium | reverse complement strand
AGACAGTCCTGGGTCAGGGAAAGATCGTGGTGAGGTAAATATTGTGTTGTATGCTACAGCTAAGATACCGGAGCTTTATTTAAAAGCATCCAATACAGGCCCAGCTCATTGACCGCTTTTGCGAACTTGTCAAATTCAACGGGCTTCACCACATAGCTGTTAGCGCCCAGCGCATAGCATCTGTCTATGTCCGGGTCTTCATTTGATGAGGTAAGCACGATCACGGGTATCTTCTTTGTTCGCTCATCAGCCTTGACCCTTTCGAGCACTTCGATACCATTTACTTTGGGCATATTCAGGTCCAGCAAAATTATTTGTGGCAGGTTGTGATGGTTTCGATCAGTATAGACCCCTTCGGCAAAAATGTAATCAAGGGCGTCGGCGCCGTTTTCGAGATGTACTAATTTGTTTGCCAGGTTTTCCCTTCTCAGGGCGCGGATAGTCAGGTCCGCATCGCCCATATTGTCTTCAACCAATAGGATTTCTATTTCGCTGTTTCTCATAGTGAATTGTTTTTTGGTAATGTGAAATAAAAAGTCGCGCCCTCATCTACTTTTCCTTCGGCCCATGTGCTCCCTCCATGTTTACTCACGATCCGGTATACGATCGCCAGGCCGATGCCTGTCCCTTCAAATTCTCTGTCAGAGTGAAGCCTCCGGAATACCCCGAAGAGCTTATTGGCATATCTCATGTCAAAACCTGCTCCATTATCTTTTATAGAAAATACGATCTCGTCATTTTTGACTTCTGAAGATATCTGAATGACAGGAGAGGCTTTTTTTGAAGAATACTTTACTGCATTTGAAATAAGGTTAAACATTACCTGACAGAGTAAATTATAATCTCCCATTACATTGTCAAGAGGAAGCATTGTTATTTCGGCTTGGTGCGATACAGACCGCTTCAGTTCGCCGAGTATATCCTGTGTGAGAGCCGTCATATCAATTTTGCTCATTTGTATTTCCTTTCTCCCCAGACGTGAAAACGCAAGCAGGTCATCGATCAGCTGCCCCATTTTTGAGGCATTGTGTTTTATGTTTTCCAGGATTCGTACACCCTCCGCATCCAGCATCTTATTGTAGTCCTGATTCAGTACCTCGGTATACCCATGTATCGACCGGAGCGGTGCCCGCAGATCATGAGCTACCGAATAGGAGAATGCTTCTAATTCTTTGTTTGCTGCCAGCAATTTTTCTTCTGCCAGCTTACGTTGGGTGATGTCATTAAAGAGAATGCCAACCTGAAAATTCTTCGGGTCGCCGAATTGAAAAGCATAAACATCATACCATCGGTGGAGCTGCTCGGCACGGTTTTCAAACCTTGCGGATTGGCCTGTCAATGCTATATTCCCGTATATTTCAAACCAGTGCTCCTCATGATCCGGTGCAAACTCGCGCATACGTTTACCTGCGGCATCTTTCATTCCGGTTTGCCTCTCAAACGATGCATTAATCGTCAGAAAACGATAGTCGGCAGGTTTGCCCTGCTCGTCAAAGATCATTTCAATGATACAAAAACCTTCGTCTATAGAATTGAAGAGTATTTTATGATTGTCTTCAATTTCTTTTTCTCTTGTGATGTCAATATTCGATACCAGCATACGGATTGCCTTGCCTTCCTTATTTCTGATAGCCGTACCCCGGCATCGTATCCATACCGTAGAGCCATTTTTATGAATAAAGCGCAGCACCTGATCACAAGGGTGATTTGGGTCTTCGCAGTGTTTATGAAAGTTGTTGATGGCTGATCTCAGGTCGTCGGGGTGCACAATGTGCTGCCATGCAGATATTTTGTGTGGCATTTCGTCTGGGTCGTATCCCAGCGCGCGCCAGAATTTGGGGCTCATCCACTCATTTTCCGGATTTTCGAGGTCCCAATACCATAAGCCGTCAAGAGTAGTATCCTGAATAAGATCAAATATGCTGGTATCCGATCTGACTAATTCGTACAGTTCTTTTTTTAAATAGTTCATACATGAGGTTATGTATCCTAAAACCCTTCACATTCCCCCAGCATGTCTGAGATACGAAGCAAGTGCGCCGACGGCGTATCATTTGTATCTCTCCGAAATCTTATAATGCAATTTAACTATTATAGTTTGTATTTGTAATGTATGATCCTGCTTTCACGTAAAAATGCATTCGGAATCTGAAACTTAATGTACACGAAACCTGCCATATAATAATAGCAGCAAGCTATTTCACATGCTGATAATTGCACAACAAACTAGTTGTAACTATATTTTTCTAAAGTAATGCTTGGGTTTGAGTATAGCATTAAAAATAATATCCTTTCTTATCTGCGATATGGTCGGCTACCTCGCGGCGCAGGTTCATCGGGTTGATGGAGTATGTCCCCAGTAGGGTACGCACGAGCCTTTTCAGAAGCCACTTAGTAAGGCCTCCTGAGAAGCTGTCTATTGCATTATTCGCTGCTTTGCGAGCAGTATCAAGAGCATCGTAGAGATAGACCTGTGCCATTTTGGTTTTGATGGCGAGGGCTGCTTTGTCAGTGGTGGGATTCTCGCTGAGTTTTTTGACGCGCAGCAGTGCTGACTCCGCCATGAATGCCATCGCGAGTATATCAGCGAGGTTCATCACGATCTCCTGCTGGTCTACGAGTTTCTCTTTCAGTTTAGCACCTGCAGCGCCGGTGATGATGAGAAATAAACTTTTCAGGTTATTGACGAACATGAACTCTCTGGCCAGACTGCCGCTTTTGAATGGATTGAAATTTTGCAGGATGGCCAGAGGTACTGTCTTTCCGGCCTTGCTGATCTTGAGCTCTTTGGTAGCGAAGGCGCGTTTATAAAACTCCGCAAGGCTTAGCATCCTATTGATCTCATTCGTGCCCTCGTATATTTTGGTGATACGCGCGTCACGGTATGCCATTTCCACACCTGTCTCCTGACTGTATCCCATCCCGCCGAACATCTGAATCGCCTCATCGGCAGTATTGCAGACGGCCTCAGAGCCTATGACTTTCAGTATTGCACACTCGATAGCATATTCTCGCATGGAGTTTATCTTGGCATCATTGCCGCCGCTACCTGCTTTGAGCAGCTCTGCATGTTTCTTGTCTACCTCTGCGCCGACACGGTACACGCCGCTCTCTATCGCGAATGCCGTCGATGCGATCGTGCCGACCTTCAGCTTCATAGCACCGAATTCAGCTATAGGTTTGCCGAACTGAATGCGTTCAGTGGTATACTGTATCACCCGCTCAAGGCCATATTTCATGCCGCCCATACCGCCTGCTGCGATCTTGATACGGCCACTGTTGAGGATATTGAGTGCCATATTAAAACCTTTGCCACGTTCGCCAAGTAGATTTTCTTTAGGTATCGGGACGTTATTAAAAAACACCTGCACTGTCGATGATGCCTTGATACCCATCTTCTTTTCCTCTTTGCCTAGTGATATACCGCCGAAGTTTTTCTCTACTATAAATGCTGATAGCTTTTCATCATTCTCGATTTTCGCAAATACAGTAAACACCTCTGCGAAGCCACCATTGGTGATCCACATTTTTTGTCCATTGAGGATGTAGTGGGTGCCTTCAGCATTCAGTACAGCCCTTGATTTGGCGCTATTCGCATCTGAACCCGATCCCGGCTCAGTGAGGCAGTATGAGCAACCTTTTTCGCCGCTGGCTATGCCAGGCAGGTACTTTGTTTTTTGCTCTTCGGTCCCGTACCAGACTATGGGCAGTGAACCGATCGATGTCTGACAGCCGATAGTAGTGGCGAAAGAAAAACCAAGTGATAAATTCTCGGTAAACAAAAGGGATGTATTGAAATCGAGGCCCATGCCTCCGTATTGCTCATCTACAGATACCCCACAGAAACCAAGGTCTGATGCTTTTTTGAAGATTTCCATCACGAGAGCTTTGTCTTTTTCAGCATCGAGGCTGGCGACCTTCTCTATACCGAGGCCGTGAACTTCTTTCAGCATAAATTCCTTCACACTGTTGCTGATCATCAGTTGTTCCTCGGTGAACTCTTCGGGTATGAATAGATCGGCAGTATTTGTTTCTTCAAATAAAAAAGCGCCGCCTGTGAGTTTTGATCCTGTAGCCATGATTGTTTTTTGTATGGCTAAATATATCAAAAGATATATCAAACAAAGTTAGATGACAAATACGCTGCACGCTACCTAAATAAAATCTTATTTTTAGGCATGCTGCGAGTGGATACGGTGCCATGGTATATCAGGCCATTCTTTTTGTTATTTGGATATAGTACAGGACTATTACTATACGTCTATTGCAGATTGCTGACGCTCACATGCACGATCAGATATACAGGAGCCCTTATGCCAGTGGGACCTGCCATTTATTGTATCTGGCATCAGGACCTTGTGCTTTATTTTGCTGTTTTCAGTAAAGTAAGAAAGCAGGTCTGGATGAATCACCCTGCATGGTATATGAAACCTGTGCACGTACTGCTGCATCTCACAGGAGTAGAGCAGATCTGTCTTGGCAGCAGTGGTAACAGTGGCAAACAAGCANNCATATCTTAAACAAGGTTATTCTACCGCCATAGCAAGCGATGGACCTGCAGGGCCGCCGCATGTATTAAAGCCGGGCGCGATGTGGATGAGCCGGGATACAGGTATACCTATCGTGGCTCTTCGTTTCTCAGGTAGTCGGGGATTTCATCTGGGAGGCTGGGACAGAAAATTTGTTCCTTTTTTATTTTCTGAAATAATAGTATCGATCGGTGATGGCATTTATGTGAACGAAGAAAATCTACAGGCATCTGAATCGGCTGTCACAAAGCATCTGAATGGTAAATAATTCAATCCTTTGGAGGCCTTTT
>PLSN01000265.1 GCA_003165135.1 Bacteroidota bacterium | reverse complement strand
ATGTTTAATGTCCTGCGTGATAAATATTCCTACAAACAATACACGGCCATAAAGACCCCGACACTCGATGATGACAAAGAAGTGATGGGCATCGTCTGCAAAAAGATATTGCAGAAGACAAAGGAATTTGAAGCGCATGTGGAGGACCTATTCACCAATTATGATGATGACCAACTATTACTCACACACCTTATACAGAAATACGTAGAAGGTTTCAACGAAGAGGATGAGAACGCATTTATAGGCAGCATAGCTACATGGGAAGAAGAAAAGAAATTCGGTATAGACCTGCTCAAGAAATGCTATAAGCACAACGACGAGCTAACCAAAGACATCGAGCCAAACCTCAAGAACTGGGAAATGGACCGTATCGCGGCCCTCGACCTGGTGCTAATGAAAATGGCAGTTTGTGAGCTGAAATACTTCCCCACTGTACCGGTCAAGGTTTCCATCAACGAATACATCGACATCTCTAAGATATACAGTACGCCAAAAAGCAAAGACTTTGTGAATGGTGTACTCGACAAGACCAAACTACAGCTCATGGAGCAAGGCCAAGTCAATAAGCAAGGACGCGGATTGGTGGATTCGTGAGGTCTACAGATTCTTTCTATCTTGCTCAATACAACTGAAGATCGTATCTTCGGATAAATATCTAAAATGGAAAAAGATATAAGGTGGGAACAGCGTTTCTCTAACTATGAGAAAGCTTTGTCTNNGAGGAGCAAGGCCTGATACAAGCGTTTGAGTTTACACATGAGTTGGCATGGAACGTTATAAAAGACTACTTTGATTATCAGGGCAATAATAAAATCAATGGATCAAGAGACGCTACAAGAGAAGCTTTTAAAAGGGGGCTTATAATCGATGGTGATGAATGGATGGAAATGATAAAAAGTAGAAATGAATCCTCACATACCTACCATGAGGAAACAGTAAAAAAGATCCAAAATAAGATCTTTACTTCTTACTTTAATCTGTTCGTCGATTTCAGGAACAAAATGCAAACATTGGTCGTATGAAATTTGGTTTAAAACAAAAACATATTGATAGCATCAATAGCATTTTTGAACAATACCCTCAGGTAGAACGTGTCATTTTGTATGGCTCCAGGGCCAAAGGGAATTACAAAACAGGTTCAGACATTGATCTTACATTAGTAGGCCGGGATATAGACCTTACACTCCAATTTAAGATAGAAAACCTTTTGGATGATCTGTTATTACCTTATACTATCGATCTGTCTATTCTAAGCCAGATAGGGAATCCCGATCTCATAGACCATATCAATCGCGTGGGACAGGTATTTTATGAAAGAGCAAAAGATGCTGTCACCAATCCTAAAACTATCTCCTAAATCAGGGACAAAACATATCCTTATAGCTCATAATAGACATCAGGCTGGACTGTCGGATCCTGATCTTTCGCACCTCAAATTCTGTCTCATCGGGGCCCATGCATGTGATAGTACTCAGCACCTTTCGGGCCTCCCTGTCATGGATAGAAACGGAAAAACCTATTGACCAGTCCTTGAGTGGTGCACCCCAGAGATACATCACCTCCAGAGAGGCAGAGTTATTGCCCTTATATCCATCTACATAATATTCAGTAGCTGTGTCAGGCAGAAGCTCAGGTATCAGCCTATAATCAGCGTCCGCCGTCTGTATTATATTCCTATACTCATAGTTTATTTGATTGAGTATGCCATTCACATTTGTATTGCCGGATATACTCACATAGAAGGAATGGGTCGTAGGCTCGGCCATATGATGATACTCAGCGGCCGCCATTATGTGCCCGATCTTGTGTTTTGATTTGCAGACTATTGAATCATGCTGCCCTGAGCAGGCAGCCCTATCAGTATGGCTCGGGGCCATTCTTTTGACATAGTCCAGCCGCCAGTCAGCGTTTATTATGGCTACTTTCACTACACTATCGATGGAACTGCTGGTTGAGACGAAAACTTTGCTTTTATCAGCTTGCAGTAGCCTATAATCCTGTCCGACAGTTCTGTGAAGGAACAGTAGGACACAAAATATAAGACACCCCTTTTTCATAACACACATTTTTAGATCATTCTCAGATCGTAATAATAGGATGGGCTATTTCTCGGGTTGGTTGTCTGTCTTAGGTCAAAATACCGGCAAGTTTTTAAATTTTATTTATTCAAAATATGAATTCTTCTTTTTCTTTTTACGGGATCAAAAAGTAAAGGTTTCAGTTGATAGGATGATAATTTTTAGAATGTCTGTAATAAAAAAGCCCACTCTCACGAGCAGGCCCGCATGTCTGGGTGACTGGATTCGAACCAGCGGCCTCTTGCACCCCATGCAAACGCGCTACCAAGCTGCGCTACACCCAGATAAGGGAAAGACTAAGACGTTCTCTACTTCTCTCCACTATCCGGGCCGCATGTGAGGCGAGCATCGCTCGACATAGCGCAAATATACCAAAAAGATGATTGTCTGAAAAGCACAACGAGCCAAAACAGGTTAGAATCCCCACTGATTGCGCTCTCAGGTCTCAATACTCAATACTAAAACTCAATACT
>PLSN01000370.1 GCA_003165135.1 Bacteroidota bacterium | reverse complement strand
AACGACTCATAGTAAAGAATAAAAATACATGATATACAACCAGTTTATTGTATGTCATTCCTCATTACCGGCATTGAGCCTTACATGAGCTGTCTTCCAGTATGCCAATACAAACCTGACGGATAGTGCTGCTATCATGCCCAGACAAAACACTACAGTAAAGTTTATTTCATTGAAAAAATACCGGATCAATTGGTCTGTCTGCTCCAGGGAGATGGGTTTGACAGGTTTGCCCAGATCCTCCACTGTATAGGAGTCATATATGGTCATAAATCGCTGCTCTTGCCGGAGCACAAAGACAAAGAAGTTGATATTGAAAAGCAATATTGCAGCTCTTACCCATTTATTTCTGAGTACATATACAGTGCGTAGTGTGATAGCATATCTGAAATATGTGAGCCCTACGATCAAAAACAACGCATTCAGCCAGATCATGCTGTAATGGACCAGACGCATGATAGGATACATCAGGGCCAGAGCTATCACTATACTGATAAATAGCCAAAGTAACTCTTTAACTATTTCTAATAAGACTATTTGTTTATCGCTCGTCATTTTAAACACACGGCCTTAGATTGAAAAAAGCCGAGTGCAATAATAGTTTAAAAAAGAAGACGAAGGGGCTGATACTCCCGAATAATACCTACCACTTGGCGAAATGCTCCTCTACCACTCCATATCCCGTGAATTTATGACTTTGGCCGTCGAGGAACACGGTCCCGGTGAATACACCAAATGGTTGTTTGAATCGGCTCAGCATGAGCAGGGCATTGATATTCTCACCACGCATACCCAATGGTTTAAACTCCATACTGAGCTTACCATCGAGGGTTTTGATTTGCCAGAGGCTTTTCTCTACCGGGCGGCCATAGCTAAAAGTGGCCTGCGACAATTGGTTCACTCCTCCGTTTACCCAAAGGGCATTTTCGATACTGTTATTAAAATCTCCTACGAGATTGACGCCAAATTCAATTCCGCTTTCTGTCACGGCATTCACTGATGCCCAGTTCCAGAAAGTGTGATGAGGCGGATAGCCCTTGCTGAAATCTATTCCGCCTATATTTCCACCGAAGTTTATCACCTGTCCATCTACCTGAGCTTCTACCTGAGTGGGCAATAGCAGGTTCTTATATGTATGATGAAATGGCCTCTCACCGGCAGGAGCTATTGTTGTGGAGCCTTTGCCATTTTCAATTATGGACATTTTCACTTGCAGGCGTTTGCCCTGATATGCACAGGTCAGTTTATCGCCATCCCGGGAAATAGAGAAATTTTTCAGCGTCCAGTTGGTATTTATGTCCGGATCAAAGCTACTCCCAAAACCAAACGGGACAGTAGCTTTTTCCTCTACATACAAGCCTGTCTCCGAGTCAAAGATATAAGCAAAAGCAGTGGCCACGATGCCCGCATCGGCGATAGCAAAACCGACATAGTACCTCGTACTGAATGCACCTGCGTACATCCATGTCTTACGCTGGCCGCGACGTAGGGATTGCCAGGTAGTAGTATTCATATCAGCTACAGGTCCTGAATAGAGGCCAAATGGTATCGGGGCCTTGGTAAAAAGTAAGAAACTCTCCGGTGCTTTAGGTAACATATGTGTCTGTATAAAAATCTAACTGCAAGGTAAGATTCTATGAATACAAACAAAAATATCATGTTGGATCCCTAAAATTTGACACCAAATTAGCGCCTTTACATTAAGTTTGTACAAAACCCAGACTGTGTATACTGCATCCGAACAGCATCAGCTCAATCTTTTCTCAGAATCACTCATAAAAGGCGAAGGACATCATTCTGTTGCCGAAAAAATAGACTCACTGCGTAAAGTCNNATCAAATACCACGACTGGCGCTACTATGTGCTGAGTGAACCTATCATCACTGACTTTGACTATGATTCTTTATTCAAACAGCTCCGTGAACTCGAGGCGGCACATCCTGATCTGGTCACCTCAGATTCTCCCACACAGCGGGTAGCAAAGGGTCTGACGGAGGATTTCGCACAGGTGACGCACCTCGTGTCCATGCTGTCTTTAGACAATTCATACAACGCGGCGGATGTAATAGATTTTGACAGAAAAGTAAAAGAACTCACTGGGCAACAGACTGTCGAGTATTGCGTGGAACCTAAGTTTGACGGCTCATCCATAGCGCTGGTCTATGAAAATGACCAACTCATCCGCGCTGCAACCCGGGGCGATGGTACTGTCGGCGAGGACATCACAAACAATGCCCGTGCACTGTCATCAATTCCACTATCTGCACCATTTTCGAAGCATGGGATCTATCGAATAGAGCTGCGTGGCGAGGTGATCATCAAAAAAGACGTTTTCGAAAGAATAAATGAAGAGCGCAAGCATCAGGGGCTAAAAACATTTCAGAATTCCCGTAATACAGCCTCCGGTTCGCTCAGATTGAAAGATCCCAAAGAGGTTCAGTCACGTGGTTTGGAAGCGGTGCTCTATCATGTCAGCTATGCGGTAGATAAACAGGAGAAAAACCTGTTAGCTACAAAACTGCTCACTCACTATGGCAATATCGAACTACTGCACCAGTGCGGGTTTAAGACACCTATTAAGGAGTTGAAGATATGCAAAGACTCGGCGCATGTGTCTGCATTCCTAAATGAATGGGAAACGAAACGGCTTACTTTTAATATTGAAACCGATGGTATGGTCGTCAAGGTCAATGATCTGAAGATGCAGGAGCAGTGCGGCTCTACCTCGCATCATCCGCGTTGGGCCATTGCGTATAAATTTGCTGCAAAGCAGGCACAGTCCAGACTGCTCGATATAGAATACCAAGTGGGCAGGACGGGTGCAGTGACGCCGGTCGCGAAGATAGAACCCGTGCGCCTGGCAGGTGTGACGATCTCTTCGATCTCACTACACAATGAAGACTTCATTACTGAAAAAGATATTAAACTCGGCGACACTGTGATCGTGGAACGGGCGGGTGAAGTGATTCCGTATATCGTCGGTGTGGTAGCAGACCTGAGAGATGGCTCAGAGAAAAAAATACATTTTCCTAAAACATGCCCCTCATGTGGTAGCGAATTGATACGCCCGGAAGAAGAAGCTATCTGGCGCTGTGATAATGCCGACTGCCCGGCACAGGCGGAGGAGCGTATCATCCACTATGTATCTAAAGATGCAATGGACATCGACGGGCTAGGCAGGAGTATCATTATAGACTTTGTTCAGCGTGGCTATCTCAAAAACATGGAGTACATCTATGACCTGCCATATGATGAAATAAGAACGCTCGAAGGCTGGGGTGAGAAATCTGTGACCAATCTCAAAGAAGGCATAGAGTCATCCAAAGGCCGACCGATATGGAGACTACTGACTGCCTTGGGTATTCGTCATGTAGGTGTGACCACGGCCAAAGATCTCTCCAAGCATGTGAAAAATGTGTTTGAGTTTGAACATATGGATGCCGAGCACCTCACCAATATCGAAGGCATAGGACCAAAGGTAGCGCAGAGTATCTTTGAGTTCTTTCATAATAAAGGAAACATCCATCTGCTTGAGAGACTCAAAGAATTTAGGGTGAATACCGAAAACCGTGCTGAAGATGCAATCGCAAAGAATAATAAGCTGCAGGGCAAAACATTTTTGTTTACCGGTTCGCTTCAGCAGTTCACCCGCGACCGTGCTAAGCAGATGGTAGAAGAAAACGGAGGTACACTACTAAGCGGAGTGAGCACAAAATTAAATTACCTAGTGGTAGGAGAAGACGCAGGCAGCAAACTGACCAAGGCAAAGGCCATCCCTACTATAGAGGTGCTGACGGAAGATGAATTTTTGAAAATGATCGGATAAGATCATTTCACCTCGAGGCTGCCGTCACAAAGCCTTTTTATATCAAGCAGCAAAGGCTTATGATTTATCTTGGACAATGCCTCTATTGCGTTTTCAAGCCCTCGTTTTCTAATAGTGAAATCTGTATTCCATACTGTAGAGCCCATCCAGTTAATGATGTCTTTGTTTGACATTTCAAAACGCTTTTGCAGCTCGATGGGAGCATAGATGCTGTTTTTGAAATCTGCGCTTTCAGTATTGATGAGGGCAAGGGCTTTGTGTATCTCTTCTTTTTTTTCAGCGAGGCTCTTCTCTGTGGCTACTATCAGAAAGCTCGACCATGGAGCGGAGAATTCACCGATCAGTTTGACCTCGCCGCTCTCCACGTGCTTTTTTGTCATCATCTTTTCCCAATAAAAAACCTGTGTCTCATTTTTTGTCAGAGATTCGATTGCGCCTTCGAGGCTATTGATCACTACGAAATCTTTGTCCTCTATTTTTTCTCCGCGCTGCTCGGCATGTATCATCGCCATGAGGTGCGAGCCCGAACCAAAACGCGAGATGGCGTATTCCTTTTTTGTGGCATCATAGATAGACTGAGTAGCAGAGGTCGC
>PLSN01000433.1 GCA_003165135.1 Bacteroidota bacterium | reverse complement strand
GAAGGTTGATCAATAACAGCATGATGCCCGTTACTATGATTATCTGATGTCCCTCCCTGTGGATAGCGACTTTTCTTGGAAACATATATTGCTTAATAAGAAAGACGACTGCAAATTTAGCAATTTCTCAATATAAGCAAGCTTTTTTCTGATCATCCCTCCTAAGCATCTGACTAGTAATTAGTTCAGAAAGTCAATAAGCAGATAAATGTCATTGATCCTATCAACTGCAAAAACCGCCAACATCGTAAACGGCAGGGCTATCAATATAGCATCCAGCCTATCGAGAAAACCGCCATGACCTGGCAGGAAAGCACCTGAGTCCTTGACACCTAGGCTGCGCTTGAGGAGAGACTCTACCAGATCGCCCAGAGTTGCGAATATGAGTGTCACAAACCCTATAATAAGCCATTGCACATTGGTATAGGTCCAGACAGTGAACCAGTTAGCATAGTGAAATTTGGAAGCCAATAAGCCTAATATCTTATCATAAAAGAAAACAAATATGAGCGACAGGATCATTCCACCTACCATTCCTTCGACAGTCTTCTGGGGTGATACCCTTTCAAATAATTTCCGTTTACCAAAAAGAGAACCTGTAATATAGCACATAGAGTCATAGAACCAGATCAGGAACAACACTGCAATCGCAAATACAGCTCCTTTCTCAAAATAGAGATAGTTGAGTATCATAACCGGAAGTACTATATAAATGAATGGCAGTATGTTCCATCCGATATTTTGAAAGGGAGTCTCTGATTTCGAGAAAAGCTCACGTACGAAATAAAAGAACAAAATAGGGCTGAGGATAATGGCCAGATCATCAAACCGGTAGCGGAAATGAAACAACCATGACAGCGCCACGGCGATGATAGTAAGTATGACAGCCAGACGGCGAGACTTTCTATTGTCTGCTTCATTCACATGACGGGCTGAGCCTGTGATCGTATAGAACTCATACACACCGCCCATGGCAGCTATCAGGATGACGATACCGTATGAAATACGGCTGGCCAGGATGGCTGCAATGATCAGGACCGCTACTGTAAGCCCGGACGCTGCTCTGACATAGAAATTCTTCATGTGATTGCTTTAATATTCACAAATATATTTAATTAATGATACCTGCAGGGTTTTTGCCGCTCCATTTTCGCATCAGGATCAGGCCGCCTATCATGACCGCTCCTGCTGGCAGTGTGAGATATAGGGGTAGCGTATCGCTGCTGGCTACGTCACTATGGATCATCCCTTTCAGGTAGGCGTATTTGCCGATCACTACGGCAAAATTATTCAGAAAATGTACGGCGATGCTCACCCATATCGATCCCGAGTAGTAATAGATGAGGCCGAGCACCATGCCCATGCACCAGATAGCCAGAAAGTTATCAAACTCAAAATGCACGAGGCTGAACGTAAGCCCTGTGACAAAGATCGCTCCCATCGGCCCCAGATTAGTTTGTGATAGTGTATTCTGAATCGTGCCGCGAAAGCAAAACTCTTCTGCCACAGCTGGCAAGAGTGCCATCACTACCGTGAGCAGCAACAGACGCTTCACACTTGTCTCCGAGAAAAATGCTTCAACCATCTTATCGACCTGCTGCTCCATAGTTCTTAGCTGAGCCCAATCGCCGTGCAGAGGTATAGCAGCATTGACCTGCACCAGCCACTGGGTGAATATAGCTGCCATAGCCATGATACTGAAAGCTAGCAACCAGTATTTGGGGGAAGGTATGGTCTTCATACCCATACTGGCAGCCATGTCATAGCGAAAGATGAAATGGTACACGAGGACAGGGAGCAGGAAGAAACCTATCGACGAGCACATGGCCTGAAGATAGATCAGGGCAAGGGGATGTTTGAGCTGCTCATCCGCTGTCTTAATAAATGAATCCGCATCCTCGATCCCAAAGAACAAAGGTAGGGTATACTTGACGACAGTCTCTGAAAGGATGAGACATACTATCATCAGTACGAAGAGTACCGCGAGCATGATAAATGAATTGAGTCCCCTCCTACCCCTAAATGAATCCTCCATATAGGGCAAATGTAGAAAAATAGAAGTAAGATACAGGCCTCAGGCATAGGCTATGCTTAATTTACCCAAGGAATAACAATCCTATAACATCTAAACCATAAATGCATTGTATTTTTATTATGACCTATCTTATTACCTTTTATCAATTATTATATAGCTTTGCCTCGGTTTGAAAAAAGCACTCTCCATATTATTGACATTCTCGATCATAGCTCAGGGTATGCTCAACTTAGCGCTGTGTGCCTATTATCAGATGAACAAACAGGAGATTATTGCGAAGTTTTGTGTCAATAAGAACCGCCCGATGATGCACTGCGATGGCCAGTGCTATCTGGGTAAGCAACTCAAAAAAGCGGAAGAGAATGAAAAACGCCAGAACCAATCCCTACGTGAAAAGGATGAAGTAATATCTCTTTACAATCAGCATACTCAACTCGTCTATATTCCTAATTTCAGTTTTGTCAGCTATATAGGTTACTATATAGACAGGCAGCTGAGCGCTCCGCACATAGTCCTCGACCAGCCACCACGGGTTTAGCCACCATACCATGGTTTGTGTCTTCACAAACCATCTCAATAGCTTCGATCTGTTCGAAGGTTATTTGATCATTATTGGCTAAATCAATTTAAAATGAACTCAGACTTAGTGCTGATCAGGTACTTTGCAAAGTACTTCTCAGCTATCATATTTACAGCACTTATGCTTTTCGCTGCCTCCTGCAAAAAGGAAAGCAGTACTTCTGCACAAAACACTATACCCTCTAACCTGAAGCTAATAAGTAGCGGATATGCGGGCGGTGCATCTACCAGAGTGGATATATATGCTGCTACAGATCTGTATGCAGGTTATAACAAACTATATATCGCCCTGTATGACTCAGCCAGCAATAACCGTATCACCCAGGCTCAAGTCAGCCTAAGCGCCATGACTGATGCAGGGATGAATGGCCCGGTCGAAAACCCCGTCGGCACCAATGCAGACAATGGCCTTTTTAATGCGGCTTCGGTATTTGTAAGCTCCGGTAGCTGGACAGTGACCACACATATCCGGAATACTGCCGGCAGCGGAACCGGCAGTTTCATAGCTTCAATCAATGTCGTTCAACCCTCACCAGCCAAATCATATTCGGTCATGACGGCAGATAGTTCAAATTTATTTGTATCGATTGTTCAACCTACAAATCCCCNNCCCACTATGCCTTTGATGACCGGTATGAGTTCTCCTAATAATGTGAACCCTTCTTATACTGGCAATGGCCACTATACCGGCAAGGTGGACTTTATCATGGGTGGTGGCTGGCAAATATATGTGGACCTGCTGAGAAACGGAGTGGCATCTGATACATCACATTACTTCTCACTCAACCTCTGATCATGTATTGGAAATATTTTTACATATTAATGTTCATGATCTCAGGGCTGCCGTTCATACATGCGCAGTCAAAGTGCGATTCTGCCTGCTCTTCTAATTGCTGTAATCTGATGGAAGTCACTGTGTCATG
>PLSN01000496.1 GCA_003165135.1 Bacteroidota bacterium | reverse complement strand
GATATAGCTTTGTTTTCGGCAGGAGGGTCTACCTCCAGGACCTGGGCGCCGAAATTCGTAGAAGTGGGCACAGTAGTAATAGACAACTCATCTGCCTGGAGAATGGAGCCCAATATCAAACTGGTAGTGCCGGAGGTCAATGCTACAGTGATCGGGAAAGCTGACAAGATCATAGCAAACCCCAATTGTTCCACCATTCAGATGGTGGTGGCACTCAAACCATTACATAATAAATATAAAATCAAAAGAGTGGTGGTCTCTACCTATCAGTCAGTGACCGGCACCGGCAAAAAAGCTGTAGATCAGCTCATGAACGAAAGAAAAGGAATAGAGGGCGAAAAGGCATATCCTTATACTATAGACCTCAACCTTTTGCCTCACATAGATATATTTCTCGACAACGGATATACAAAAGAGGAAATGAAAATGGTCCTCGAGACCAAAAAAATAATGGGAGATGACAGTATCCGTGTCACTGCTACTACAGTTCGTGTACCTGTGGTAGGAGGCCACTCAGAGAGTGTCAATGTCGAATTCGAAAATGAATATGACCTGACAGAATTAAGAGAATTATTGGAAAAGTCCCCCGGAATAATAGTCATGGATGATGTCGCCAACCTCAAATATCCGACACCGCTCCACGCACATGACAAGGATGAGGTATTCGTAGGCCGGATGCGCCGTGATGAGACCCAACCTAAGACACTAAACATGTGGATCGTATCAGACAATCTCCGCAAAGGTGCCGCTACCAATGCAGTGCAGATAGCTGAATATATGGTGGCCAAAGGACTGGTAGGTAATAATTAATTCTTAATTCACCAGCGTCCTCCTGGCCTTTGCTGGCGGCGGTTTCGGATTGTTTGCATCAGTAGGCGCTTGAAGTCTTCTTCTGAGCTAACCAGTTTGTTGAGTTTAGCTCTACCTATCACCTGCTCAAACTGGGGCATATACTGCCTTTTCAGATCGAGTTTTTTCTGCTCAAACTCCATCTGTCTATCGGCATCCAGATGGGCATCTCCTCCTCCATCATTATTAGGAAAGAAATTTCGGCGTAGCTGCGCCAGATCATGACGATAGCTATTATAAATAGGCCAGAATTGTTTCGCTTGTTCAGGTGTGAGTTCAAGCCTGTTTGTGATAAAGGCCACACGCATTGCCTCCACTTTCTCTTTGGGTGATGGCTGCGCATGAAGCCCAACAGCCACCAGCATTGTTAGTGCAAATACTAAAATACTACGCTGATATTTGGAGTATATTGATTTCATGATCTTCCTCTTTGGGCTTACTTTCTTCAAAACTATTGAGAGGATGGTTTTAGTCTAAAATGTCGTCGTTTGTGATCTCATCATCTGCAGTCCCTGTGACGTGACTTTCTATATGCGGGGTCACCTGCTCAGGTTTATCAAAATAATGAGTAAAATCAACGTCATTGATATTGTGAAGAATTGTGTGCTCGTCAAACTCGTCCCTATGCTTGTCGATATAGTGATGCAGGTCGGCATCAGGTATCTGCTGCATCTGAGCAAATATTTTTTCATCGCCGGACATGGTGTTTTGAGCATTAAATACCAGTCCGATGCATACGATGGCGCTTATGACGCTGGCCATAGCAAATGCATAGCCGGGACGGGATATAAGCACTGAAACCCTCTCGCTTATCTCGGTCCATACATTGCTCCAATGCTCAACCGGTGATTCGATAGCTTCTTTTTTAGCGAGTTTCGTGATCTTGTCTGGGAATGTTGCAAAATAATTAGCAGGTGCTTTATACCATTCTTTCTTTTCAGCATGCTGCAGTACCGGCAGCGCATAAGATAATTCTTCATTTACCTCTTCCGTATGTATCTTTGCGATCAGATTTTCAGAGAAGGATTCAAAAAAAGCAGATGAAGGAGCAGGGTATAATTCTTTTTTCTGAATAGTGGATAATATAGGGCTTAGCTCAGCTTCTGATATCGTCCTTGCAATTGATTTTACGATCCTATTCTTTGAATCCTCAAAATAACCCTCCTCCACCTGATAAAAGTCCACTTTATCAAGTTTGGCAAGTGCCGGAGCAATCTCTCGCAACTCCTCTAATATTTTATTGTTCAGTTTCACCTTAAAAACACCTTAAAATTTAGGCTTAATGTTAAGACAATGTGGATATATGAAAGTTTAATCTGCCGAAAGTAAATATTTTTCTATCTTTTTGGCAGCATGAAAATATGATGCTTTCAGGGCTCCTACACTGGTGTTGAGTATCTCGCTGATCTGCTCATAAGGCATCTCGTCATAATATCGCATGTTAAAAACCAATTTTTGCTTCTCGGGCAGCGATTNNAGCTTTTCGAGCAGTAGGTCCGGGTCCATATATTCTGAATCCGCCTTTATGTAGTTAGACGGGCTTAAATTGTCATCGTCATCATTATCAGTACCATCAAAGGAAACGGTATCATGTTTTTTCTGCTGGGCCAGATAGTTCAGGCATTCATTGGTCGCTATCCGGTACATCCAGGTAAAAAGCTGGGAATCAGACCTGAAATTTTCCAAACCCTTCCATATTTTTATGAAGGTATTTTGCATCACATCGTTGGCATTTTCATGCTCGATGACCATACGCCGGATATGCCAATATATTTTCTGCTGGTATTTTTCGACCAAAAGCTTAAAAGCCCCTTCTCTGGAAGAGCCATTGTGAAAAAGATCTAAGATCTCGCTGTCAGTCATGGTGGTGGCGGCTGTGAGCTAATGACCGGGCGGATAGGGTGATATCTGCCAGGTCATTTTTATTACTTTTTTCGGGCTATAACTTTTTTTGCGGCTGCTACCACATCCGGGGTATCCAGCTTGTATTTCGTCAGCAGTTGGTCAGGTGTACCACTCTCTCCGAATGAATCATTCACAGCTACTAGCTCCAAGGGTGTAGGATATTCCCGACCTAATAAAGTAGCAACTGTGCTTCCAAGCCCTCCGATATAGTTATGCTCTTCACATACTATGGCGCACCTGGTCTTGCTGACAGACCGTATGACCGCCTCTTTGTCCAAAGGTTTAATCGTGTGTATGTTGATGAGTTCGACCGATATGCCTTCCGCTTCGAGTTCTGCAGCAGCTTTGAGGGCTTTCCATACCAGGTGGCCGGTAGCAATAATGGTCACATCTTTCCCTTCATTCATCACTATTGCTTTACCGATCTCAAATGGCTTGTCTGCAGGAGTGAAATTAGGCCATTTAGGCCGGCCGAATCGCAGGTAAACCGGGCCCTCATATCTGCCTGCGGCGATAGTTGCAGCTTTGGTTTGATTAAAGTCGCACGGATTGATCACTACCATGCCGGGTAGCATCTGCATCAGTCCGATGTCTTCGAGTATCTGGTGTGTAGCACCATCCTCACCGAGAGTCAGGCCTGCATGCGAGGCTGCGATCTTGACATTCTTGCCGGAATAGGCCACCGACTGACGTACCTGATCATAAACGCGGCCGGTGACAAAATTGGCGAAAGAAGTGGCGAAGGGGATCTTGCCCCCGATGGTCAGGCCTGCAGCCACGCCTATCATGTTAGCTTCAGATATACCACACTGCACAAAGCGATCTGGAAATTCCTTAATAAAATCATCAAGCTTGAGTGAACCCACGAGATCAGCACAGAGTGCGACCACATTAGAGTTCTCTTTGCCCAGGGCCAATATTCCCGCTCCGAATCCCGAGCGAGTGTCTACTTC
>PLSN01000385.1 GCA_003165135.1 Bacteroidota bacterium | reverse complement strand
TTGTCAAACAATGGCCTCTCTGAATCATCAATCAAGGTCCATCCGCTGCGAGACAGGATACCATCTTCCAACTTTATTTTTTTCATGCCATTATAGCTGAATTTGCCCAAAGCGCCATCGAGTGTACGTGTGGTACCTTTGAGATTTTTCTTGTCTTTCATGCCGGGTTTCCATGTGAAAGAATGCTTTGGGTCCTTATATTCTATAAACAAGTTTTCAGAAGTAAAAGGTCCGGAGCTTTTCTTATAATGCAAGGCACAGAACTTTGTTTTGATGATCAGCCAGCCGCTGCCTTCTGATGTTTCAAATGGAGGTGTGGACAGATTGCGATTGACAAATGTCAAAGATGCCAAATCGATGAATGTACTGTCTTTAGAATACTCCATACGTATCACATGATCCGTAAGGACTGTGAAACGTGCTTTGCCTGACAGTACTACTGATGCAGGATTAGGTATAGGGTCATACTGCTTTGCAGTCAACAGATAAGATGAAAGAATTAAACAAAAGAGTATAAAATGAATTTTTTGAAAACGCATAAGAACGGTTTTGCTTTTTATTTTATAATTGAATTATTTGTCTTCGTCCTCACGGTATTTCATGATCTGATCAAGGGCATCCGGCACTACATCGCTAATGATTGTAATAAATGAACCTTTCTCAGCGTGTTTGATCGCGTAGTCGATGGCTTCACTTTCCTTTTTGAGAACCGTGATCTTCTTCTTGGGGTCAATATTTCTGATACCCTGAGTGATCAGGCGGATGATCTCATCATCTTCCTTACCGCGCAGGTTTCTGTCCTGCCTGATGATTATTTCATCAAATACTTTCGCTGCTTCTTCACCCAGCTGTATCGTATCATCATCCCTGCGGTCGCCCACGCCTGCTACGATGCCGACCTTCGGCTTGGCATCTACTTTGCTCAGGTACTTACCGATGGCGCGCATGCCGTGGGCATTATGGGCATAGTCGATCAGCACGGAGAAGTTTTTGAACTGGAACATATTCATACGTCCCGGGGTTTGAGCAGGCGACGGAACAAATGTTTCCAGCGCCAGTTTAATATCCTCGATCTTGAAATCGCGCAGGTAAGCTGCAAGGACCGCAGCGAGTGCATTTTGAATATTAAATTCAGCTTTGCCACCAAAGGTGATCGGTATATTGGTGACTTTGTCCACGCGTATTTTCCATGAGCCTTTGAGGATCGTGATATAGCCATGCTCATATACACAGGCGATACCGTTCTTATCACAATGCTCTTTGATGCGCGGATTGTCTTCATTCAGACTGAAGAGGGCGATCTTGCAGACCAGTTCCTCACGCATTTTATATACGAGGTCATCATCAGCATTCAATATTGCGTAGCCATTTGGTAAAACAGAATTTGGCACCACAGCTTTGACACGAGCCAACTGCTCGAGTGTATCAATGCCCTGCAGGCCGAGGTGATCGGAAGCAATATTGGTCACGATCGCCATATCACAATTATGAAACCCCAAACCGGCACGAAGTATACCACCACGGGCACATTCGAGTACCGCGAAATCAACGGTAGGGTCTTTCAATACAAACTCTGCACTGACCGGGCCGGTACAGTCACCACGCATGAGCATCTGATTTTGGATATAGATACCATCTGTAGTAGTGAAACCGACTTTATGCCCCATCTGTTTGACCAGATGTGCCATCAGACGGGTAGTAGTTGTTTTGCCATTAGTGCCAGAGACAGCTATGATAGGTATGCGTGCAGAAGATCCAGGCGGATAAAGCATGTCGATCACTGGTTCAGCGACATTGCGGCCGATGCCCTCAGTCGGGTCGAGGTGCATACGGAAACCCGGTGCTGCATTGACTTCGAGCACTGCGCCGCCATTCTCAGCGATAGGTTCGGTCAGGTCTGGCGCCATGATGTCTATACCACAAATATCAAGGCCGATGATGCGGGCTATCCTTTCAGCCATGAAAATATTTGATGGATGTACCAAATGTGTCACATCATTTGCTGTACCTCCGGTAGATAGATTGGCTGTAGGTTTTAACCAGAGCTCATGTCCTTTTTCAAGTACTGAATCGAGCGTGAGGTTTTTATCTTTTAGTATGTTTAAAGTGAAGTCATCAACCTTGATGGCAGTGAGAACTTTCTCATGACCGTAGCCACGACGAGGATCACTATTAACTATGTCTATCAACTGCTGAATAGTGTGTTTACCATCACCCTTGACTGCTGCGGGAGTGCGAAGTGCTGCAGCGACAAATTTGTAATTGATCACAAGCACCCGATAGTCAAATCCCGTGATGAATTTTTCGCAGATTACTGCGCGGGAATATTTCTGTGCAGCAGCTAATCCAGCCATTGCTTCTTCATGAGTAGTGAGGTTAGTAGTAGCGCCTTTGCCGTGATTGCCATTGAGAGGTTTGGTCACTAACGGGAAGCCGATCTTTTTGATCGCTGCCTTCAGGTCGTCTTCATCATAGATCACTGTGCCGCGTGGTACAGGTATCTCAGCGGCTTCGAGCAGGTTCTTGGTATCTTCTTTATCACAGGCTATCTCGACTGCTATAGATGATGTGGTCGAGGCAATAGTAGCTTGAATGCGTTTTTGATTTTTGCCATAGCCGAGTTGTACGAGGGAATGTCTGTTCAAACGTATCCAGGGTATTTGTCTCTTGACAGCTTCCTCCACGATAGAACCTGTAGATGGCCCTAGACGCTCTTCTTCGCGTATCTCGCGAAGCTTTTGTATATCTCCCGCCAGATCATAAGGTACATTATCTGCCAGCGCCTGAGCGATAGCCACCGCTGATTTGGCAGCAAAAACGCCGGCTTTCTCTTCAAAATATGAAAACACAACATGATAAACACCTTTCTGCGACGTTTCACGAGTACGGCCAAAGCCACAATCCATACCAGCCAGCGTCTGTGTCTCAAGCGCGATATGCTCTATGACATGTCCCATCCAGGTGCCGTCCTTCACACGAGAGAAGAAGCCTCCGGGAGCACCTTCACTGCATCTGTGCTCATACATAGTAGGAAACATAGCTTCCAATCGCTCAGAGAAGCCGTCTATTTTATTAGTGGGCCTTTCCTCCATTTCCTCCAGATCGAGCCGCATTA
>PLSN01000179.1 GCA_003165135.1 Bacteroidota bacterium | reverse complement strand
CATCCATAGATACGTGGCGGGCAGATATACCGAGTGTAGCTTCTACTTCTTCGACAGGTATCTCCAGCAGTTCTGCCAGCTCCTCTGCGGTCGGCTCACGCTGATATTTCTGCTCGAGGTCTGAGAATGCTTTATTGATCTTAGTGAGTGAGCCTACTTTATTGAGCGGGAGGCGTACGAGACGGCTATGCTCAGCGAGTGCCTGAATGATAGACTGGCGAATCCACCATACTGCGTAGGAGATAAACTTAAAACCTCTTGTCTCATCAAATTTTTGTGCAGCCTTTACCAATCCAAGGTTTCCTTCGTTGATGAGGTCATTGAGAGAAAGAGAGTTGTTTTGATATTGTTTGGCCACAGACACCACAAAGCGAAGGTTAGCACGTGTCAGCTTCTCAAGAGCGGTCTGGTCTCCGGCACGTATGCGCCTGGCCAGTTCCACTTCTTCCTCCGGTGTCAGCAGGTCCTCTTTACCGATCTCTTGCAGGTATTTTTCGATAGACTGGCTTTCACGATTGGTAATGGACTTGGATATTTTGAGTTGTCTCATTTATGGGGGTACTTCTTTATATTAAATTAAAACTAAGGGCGTTTTCGTCATACAGCCCGCGAAAATAGGAAAAATATCAGATTTCGGGGCAATTTACAGTATAAAACGATTGAAGTCAAGAAATAGTTTAGATCGAAAAACCAACATTTGTTAAGTAGTTGTCATAAATGTCTCTGCAAAAACCGCGCCTGATTCACATAAATCCACGAAATTTGACAAAGAAAGCAAGCGATTATTTGTTGTTTACCCTGTATATGTCTCTGAGCCATTCTACTATGTCCGGCAGTATCTCATCGACATTTTCGCTCATCAGGGCATGTGACATTTTAGGGTATACGATCATTCTCTTTTTACATGACAGCTTATCATATATATTTTTGGTGTAAGTTACAGGAAATATGCTGTCATTATCTCCCTGAAAGACCATGACCGGGGTCCGTATCAGGCTGATCGGTTTGTCCAGAGCAGTATGCCCGAGCGATTGAAGTGCCCGGACAGATATGTTTTTGACCGCCAGCGGGTCATTTTCGATAAACTGGCGGATATTGCCAAAGTATTTGACCGGTATGCTGTCCATATCTATATAGGCAGACATGGGTATCATAGCGTTTTGAATCAGTTCTCCTGCCTTGCCGCCTATGATCATGCGCAGGTATTTGAAGAGCCTCGGATGGCGGGTGAGCTGTGTAGTTTCATCGCCCGTCAGGTCAGCGAAGTTCTGACATATCACCGAATCAATACGCTCATCGCGAGCCGCCATATAGAATGATAATATTCCACCCTGTGAGCTGCCCATGAGGCTTACTTTCTTATTGAAGCGCGCGATGGCATAGTCTATGGTGCACTCTATATCGTCCATGAGCTCGGATACGGTATAGTCACCACGCACACCTTCGCTCTGTCCATGTCCCCGCGGGTCCAGTCCTATGACATTGAAGCCCGACTCGCCGAGCTTATACAGTATCTCCGCATAGCAGAGGGCATATATGGCAGTACCTGGTATGAAGACGATGGTCGGGGCCTTCTTGTCATACTCGTATATGTCCAGATGAAGCTTCAGCCCGTCTGACATGACAGTATCGGACACGAAATAATGGTGATAGGGCGGATAGCCCAAGGTCTCAGCCATGTAGTCGAAATATGTGCTCGCGGTCTCAAAGGTCCTGTCTTTGCTTGCTATCATTTTACAATTATTCAGGGTTTACAATACGTCACAACGATAATAATTCTTATACGGTCAATCCTGAGTTTCGTTCTTTAACATTCCCTTCGCGATCAGATNNTATATAGGTGGACATGATCCATACACCAGCCATGTATAACGAACCATGACACAAAAACTTATTGACTGCAATGAGGGAATCAGAAAGCATAAATATCAATGCCCCGCCAAATACCAATGCAAAACTGCTGTCATTGACACGTCCATAGCGATTGAGTGCGGAGATGACCATCACTCCTATCACTATGCTATAGATCACTATCGGCGGCCTCATATCAGCAGCCATGGCCGGAAAAATTAAATACATTAGGCCCGCCAGATATACCAGCAATGGTATGAGCAGCCATATTTTTCTTTTCAAAAGAGTTGCAACTGACCGATCTCTTACCATAGTAAATGCGGTCGTGTACAATAAATGTGTGATCNNGAATTGATCCCGGTAAACATCAATACTATATCCCCAAACCATGAAAATATCCATGCAGCAATCATCAGCCGATCTATTTTAGTCAAAGAGCGACCGATTGACAGCACATAAAATGCTATCAGGGCAGGCATCAGCAAGGGTTTGAGTATGTATCGCAATGGCTCGAGATGAGTAAGCTCGGCTGATACGACCAAAGCTCCAATTAATATATATAGATAAGCTGGTATTTTCACTATAATTGTAAGTTTAATTAAATATAAAGCAAAACATTTTATCCGGCGGATCAAATAAAATCTCAATAATTAGATTAATATTTTTTTATATTATAATTAATTGTAAATATATAAAATTGAGCCTTTTCAAGGCATACAGTGCAATTTACGAGGAGTAAAATATGACATATGACAGCAAAAAACATGATATAAATACATCAGTTGCCTTATATGCCTAGATTAAATAATAGTTAAAAACATTGATTTGATTGAATTTGTGTTGATTTTTTGAGAAACAGATTTATATTTGCATTGTGTTTGAGACACAAAAACACATACATTAAAATAGTAATAACATTTAACCAAACAAAAAAACAAAATCATGGCAGACAACAAAAAGCTCCAGGAAACCCTTAAAAGCCTCATCTACGCAGGTGTCGGGTATGCAGCTAAAACATCAGAAAGAGTTCAGAAGAACGTAGACGATCTCGTAAAGAAAGGCAAGATCAACGAACGTGAAGGCAAAAAGATCGTTGACCATGTAGTGACCAACGCTGAAGCTAAAAGAAAAGAACTCGAAGTAAAACTCAATAAAGTAGTAGATAAATATGGCAAAGCAGGTATCAACCAGATACAGACGCTGACCAAAAAGATCACTAAACTCGAAACAGAACTCGAAAAGCGCGTAAAAGGTGGTGTAGCAAAAGCTGCTGCTAAACCTGCTGCTGCAAAGAAAACAGTAAAGAAAGCCGCTAAAAAGGCCGCTCCTAAAAAGAAAGCACCTGCTAAGAAAGTAGCTGCTCCTGCCGCAGTCTAAATTTCCGGCATATCAAGTGGCAGATAGGGCAGCTGGTGCTCCTGGACTACCATTTAATATATAATTTGACCTTGTTCATTGTTTAAGCCCTCCTCGAGATAGGAGGGCTTGTTTTTAGCCCTATCTGCATCAACCCGTAAAGGGTTTTGAACCCTTTACGGGTTTGGCAATGACCAGAGATATGCACTTATTCCGCACATTATTTTTTAGCCTCAAATTTCTATTTTGAAATACCCTCAAAAAGAATAATTTTGCACCGCGTTTAAACGAGATATACCGTGAGATATACAAAATATATACTGTCTTTTCTGATTGCACTCCTCGTCATTTCACCGGCTTCAGGCCTGCATGCCGAAGATGCACAATACAATCCTAAACCTGCTATCTTTCATCACATAGCAGATTCACATGAATTTGATGTGCTTGAGATATTCGCCGTGCCTCTGCCATGCATTGTATACAGTTCTGCCACAGGTGTCAGTACTTTCCTATACCATGATGGCAAAGAAGTAAACGGATATAAATGTGAAGACGGCGCTATCAAGCGTGAGGATGGTGCATTCTTTCTTGATCTTTCTATTACCAAGAATGTATTTACCATGCTGCTCGCTGCTGTGATACTGATATTTGTTTTTACTTCGGTAGCAAAAGCATATACTACTAACAGAGGTAAAGCTCCTAAAGGTATGCAAGCCGTTATAGAGCCTTTATTTGTCTTTATCCGTGATGAGGTAGCTAAACCGGGTATCGGGCCAAAATATGAAGGCTATATGGCTTACATCATGACCATCTTCTTCTTCATCCTTACACTTAACCTGCTTGGACTGATGCCTGTATTTCCGGGTGGTGCGAATGTGACCGGCAATATTTCTTTCACATTGGTTCTCGCTTTCGTCGCATTCATAGCTATCAATGTAAGTGGTACCAAACATTACTGGGGCCACATATTCTGGATGCCGGGTGTAGCTGTGCCGATGAAAATATTCCTGGCAGTAATCGAAGTAATAGGTGTTTTCACAAAGCCTATCGCACTGATGATACGTCTTTTTGCAAACATGACTGCAGGCCATATCATCGTACTGAGCTTGATCAGTTTGATATTCGTCTTCGGCAAAGCCGGTGCGAGCATGGCTGGTTCTGGATTGGGCGCTACGATAGCTGTTCCGTTTACTTTATTCATAAGTTGTATAGAAGTATTGGTTGCTTTCATTCAGGCCTTCATATTTGCAATGCTGACGTCTGTATTTATCGGCATGGCACTGGAGGACCATAGCGAAGGCCATCATACTACAGACTAAATTTTATTAAGACTATTTTTTAACCATTAATTATAAATCCATGTTAAGTCCAGTTCTTTTAGAAGCAGCCGTACCGGGCGTAGCCGCCATCGGTGCAGGTCTCGCAGCAATAGGAGCAGGTATCGGTATCGGTCAGATAGGTAAAGGTGCAGCAGAAGCTATCGCTCGCCAGCCTGAAGCTACCGGAGATATCCGTGCGGTCATGATCCTTACAGCAGCCTTCGTAGAAGGTGTGGCGCTGTTTGCGGTGATCGTTGCCCTGTTGAAGTAATTTCAGAAAAAACGCTTCCAAGGGGATTGCCTGCGGAAGCGTTTTTTAAAGTTTAAAAAAGTCAAATTAATATATCTAAAAAGTCATTGATGAATACTTTTCTGACAGTAATGCTCGAAGCGGGAGATAATCCGTTCAGCCTTATCACCTCAAATCCGGGTTTGTCANNTTTGTCCATATGGGCGCTGATCATATTCCTGATCCTAATTTTTGTACTGGGTAAATTCGGTTTCAAACCGATAGCCGATGCTCTGAAAGAAAGGGAGCAAAACATAGCTGACTCTCTATCTCAAGCCGAGAAAGCACGTGCTGAGATGGCCCTGCTGACATCTAAAAACGAAGAACTGCTCAATCAGGCCAAAGAAGAGCGCAATAAGATCATAGCTGAGGCACGCGAAGCCGCAGAGAAATTGAAAAATGACCTGCTCGAAAAAGCACATGCCGAGTCACTCAAGAAAATGTCTGATGCATTTCGTGAGATCGAAACACAAAAGAATGCAGCTATCGTAGAAATAAAGAATACCGTAGGCCAGATGGCGCTGAAAGTAGCTGAGCAGGTGATCCGCAAGGAACTACATACTGATGCAGCTCAAAAGGAATATGTAGATAAATTAGTAAAAGAAACAAATCTGAATTAGTCATAGGTTATAAGTAATAGGTTTTAGGAAATTGAATCCAGCAAAACTTATCACTTAAAACCTAATACTTAAAACCCCTAAAGATATGTCATACCGTATAGCAAGCAGATATGCCAAGTCGCTAATCGAACTGGCACAGGAAAAAGGAAAGCTCGAAGAAGTATACAAAGATATTTTGCTGCTGAATGATTCATTTCATACCAGCCGCGAGTTGAGGGTATTTCTCAAGAGCCCTGTGATCGGCCCTGAGAAGAAGCTGGAGGTATTGAATAAACTATTTTTGACCAAGGTTTATGAGATCACAGGAAAGTTTATCGTCCTGCTAACCAATAAAGGACGTGAAGGCTACCTGAGTGAGATCGCTGAGTCATTCGTCACACAGTATAACGTAATCAAAAACATAACCCCTGTCAGGATCACATCAGCTGTGAAGCTCGACAAAGCTACTATAGACAGCCTTCTCGACGGCCTCAGAAAAAGAGAGAAAATCGAAGAGATACGACTCACAGAAAGTATAGATGAAACTCTCCTTGGTGGCTATATCCTGCTCCATGGAGACAAACAAATAGACTCCAGTGTACGCTCATCGCTACAGAAACTTCATAATCTGGTAGCCGACGATTCATACGTCAAGAAGATCAGATGATCAATCAATATTTTAAGAGAAAACCCCGCAATAGCGGGGTTTTCTCTTTCATCTCCCTTCTCAATTGAGATTCTGAGCTAACTCATTATTTAGCAGCGAACAATATTCTACATTTGTCTCAAATAAAACCCCAATATGCTCGAAAGTGAAATATATGACTGGCTAAAAAAGGCAAACATCAGTACGCCTCAATATAAACTCTTCAACCTAAGTGAAGATGTTGATGTGGATTTCTATCCGGTTGCACTAAAGATCGAATCTCCCAAAGTAGTGCATAAAAGTGATGTAGGCGGCGTGGTCATTGATATAAAGAACGATGAAGAACTCAAAGCAGCAAAGCAAACCATCCTCAGCAATATCAAAGCACATGGAATAACGCTAGATGATAATGACCGTCTGATCGCTACACAAATGTGCAAGGGCATCGAGCTATTCTTTGGAGTGGTCACTGATCCGGTTTTTGAAAAAGTAATAGTCTTTGGTACCGGTGGTATTTTTGTAGAGCTATTCAAAGATGTCTGCTTCATCGATAGTGAGGCCGACGATGAAGAGATCAAAAGTGCTATCCTGCAAACGAAGAACCGAACACTCTTCACCACAGGCTTCAGAGGTACTAAGTATGAGCTGGACCCGATCATTGACCTCATCAAAAAACTTCAAAAGATCGAAGCAAGTGAATTGGATTTTAACCCTGTCATCCTTACAGAAAAAAGCCTGACCGTAGTAGATGCACGTGCAAAGTTTGATAAACCCACACCCCAAAG
>PLSN01000148.1 GCA_003165135.1 Bacteroidota bacterium | reverse complement strand
GAACTTACTATTCGTCAATCCACGTGCCAGCGATGAGTTGTTGCTGGATGTATTGAACAAAGCTGCTTGCACCAATCTACTGTCCCGGGCTGACAGTGGCCTTGATTCTATCATCGGTGAGGGCGGTATGCGTGTATCCGGTGGTGAGAAGCAGCGCCTGTCCATAGCTCGTGCCCTTCTCCGTGACCCGAGGCTCTTAGTATTTGATGAGGCGACATCGTCGTTGGACTCTATCACGGAGGATGAAATCAGCAAGACAATAAGAAAGATCTCTATGGCCAAGGACCATATCACGGTCATGATCGCTCACCGTCTTTCTACCATCATGCATGCTGACCGGATCTATGTGCTCGAGCGTGGGCGTATCATCGAAACAGGCAGACATGATACTCTACTGGCGGAAAAGGGCCTATACTATGCCATGTGGCGTCAGCAGATCGGAGAAAAAACAGAAGAAGAAGTCCTTGCTCTTAACTGATAATTTTATTAGCTCTTTTCGAACTCTATAAAGCTATTTTTATTAAAGTCTCCCTTTGGAGAGATTTAGAGGGGTGTTACTTTACTACAGAGATCAGTGTATTTATTTTGCCGATGGCAGAAGATACCGAGACGATATAGTTGCCTGATTGCACTGATGCAATATTCATCGGAAAATTGTTTTCTCCGGTAGATGTATTCGTATTTTGTGAAATCAGCACTCTGCCTGACATGTCTAGTAGTTGTATGACAGTATTACTTTCTTCTGAGCTGTTCACTCTTACATTGATCTGGTCTGAGGCAGGCACCGGATAGATGCTAATATCCATGTTAGAAGCATTGATCTGAGAGATGCCTGATTGAGCGCATATCCCCACGGTAAAGTCAATCACACCTGTTGTAGCACCATCGAACCCTGTAATCGTTATTTTGTATGAACCGTCAGGTCCTGACAGGAAATATGCAAGGCCCGGTATGACTGTATCTCCGGGCGTACCCATCCAGCTTTTACCGATCAGATTGATCTCATTGGCATAGTTACTTCCGCCGTAGCATGATTGCTGTGCATCAGATCCCGATGCTGCGTAGACACTGTTAGCGTCTTTGGTCAGTATGCCTACATCCTGAGTGAGATTAGTAGAGTCATAGACGGTATTATTATACCTCAATGCTACGAAGTCCCAATCAGCCAGGGCAGGCTCTTTGTCCATCACTGTATTGGTATTCAAATTGAGATAGAGAAAGTTCTTGCTATTGTTTTTTACGATCTGGGTGGTTGAGGCATTAGAACCATCCAGGTTTGCATATTGCACATTGAAGGCAGTATCATACACCAGGCTTAGTATTACAAATTTCTTGAAGCTTCCATCGGGTAGTTGGATCAGATAAATAGAAGAATCACCATAAACATTATGATCTCCCTGATTATATTCCCCCCAGCCGTAGTTGAATTGATCGTTTACATTTCTATTGATGTTAAATGCGCCGATGGTCCATGTGGTATCTGGGTTATGCATTTGCTGCCAGCTTTCCCAGCCGGTAGTGTCAAAAGAGGCATATTGGGCGAGGTTTTGATTGGGGCAGCGAAATAATTTCAGGCCATAAGCTTCGTTGATCAGGATAGCGGCTGCCTGACTGGTCGACGCATAGGTGAATCCGGCGATATATCTGGCGGCAAAAGCTATATGCCAGTCATTATTAGTGGCGGAGGTTTGACTGCCATTGGCAAGGTTGTAAAACACCATGTTGGTAGCACCTGCACCAAGAGAAACAGAGTCTGTCTGAGCAAAAGTATATAGGGAGATCGTACATAAGAGAGCCGTAAAAAGTCTTTTCATTTTATTGTTTATTTATGGAGCGCAAAGTTGTACTAGTTAGACCGGATTTTGTCATTAGATTTGTCATTAAATTGTCATTTTTGGAAACATTCACACATCTGCCCGCGGGCTCAAGGGTCTGGATATATCAGGCCGACAGGGTTTTTTCTGCTGCTGAGGCAGGGGAAATAAGTATAGCCATTACTCAGTTCGTCTCCCAATGGCTGGCACATAAGGCCAAGGTTATAGGTGATGGGGCATTATTATATGATCGTTTTGTGATATTGGTGGCCGATGAAGAAAAACTCCAGGTGAGTGGCTGCTCCATAGACAGCACGGTCAGGTTTATCAAGGAACTGGGAGCAAAGTATAAGGTCAACTTCTTCGATCGCTTCTATACCTGCTATTGGAATAATGGTCAGGTGGAAGGATTGGATTTTGAGTCTTTCAAATCAAAAATTTCTCAAGGTATCCTTTCTGAAGACACCATCGTCTTTAATAATCTGGTCACTACTATTGCCGGATTGCAAACAGACTGGCAGATACCGCTGTCGAAGAGCTGGCAAAGTAAGTTTGCAAATCAGCAGGAGCCTACTTTTAAGTTATAATTACTCACTTCTTATCCCAGACATATGCCGACCGCTGGGCGGTCGGGTAGATGATCATATTGGTGATATTGACGTGAGCGGGAGCGCTGCATACATAGAGCACTGCATCTGCTATATCAGTTG
>PLSN01000277.1 GCA_003165135.1 Bacteroidota bacterium | reverse complement strand
TGACCAAGAAGGGGATTGTAGCTGATTCGACCTCGCTCTATGCATTCTATGGGGGTGTTGTGAATGGTATTCTGCGTGGTTTTCATGCCACACTCATCGGCAAGAAGCCACAGGCCATCACTGCTCTCAGAGGATATGAGGTAGAATATATAAGAGGTGATAAGGACCACAAACCTGTTTCTCTATGCACAAGGATGTTGCTATTGGGTGACCGTTTGGTAGTTTATACATTCTCCTCACCTTATAGTCGTAACATTGAGCTTAAGCCACTTAGAGGAAAGTTCTTTGATTCTTTCTACCTGCATAAAGACAGCATGCTGGCTGATGCCGTCACCGCGCCAGTCCCGGCTTCTGATACCACAGCTACCCCTGCATTTGATTCTGTCAGGGCTGGCCAGCATCCAGCTGCCGACCATCCTGAACTGGTCCGGGCTAATACCCTTAAGTTTATTATCAGTTTTGCTGCGAGTATCTTGCTGCTTGCAGGAACCTTGTATATCTTAGTAAGATGGAAGAAGAGAAAAGCCGGCAATTAAATTTTTATCATTCAAATATTTCCTCTAGTATGAAAAGGCTATTTATCATGGCACTGATAGCGGCAGCCATCACGGCATCCTGCCTGCCTACCGGCAAAAGAAAGTGTGTGGCAGACAGAGATAACACTATACCTCAATACAACTCAGTTCAGTCAGGTGGAGTGAAGATGATACCGGTGATGGGCGGCAAATACAAAGTGTGGACCAAGAAGGTCGGTAATGGCAAGATCAAAGTGCTACTGCTGCATGGTGGTCCGGGGCTCACTCATGAATATTTCGAATGTATGGAAAGTTTCTTTCCGCAGGCCGGCATTGAGTTTTATTATTATGACCAACTAGGTTCGAAGTATTCAGATCATCCTACGGATACCGCATTATGGAGTGTGGAGCGTTTCACTGATGAAGTAGAGGAGGTGCGCAAAGGACTGGGGCTTGACAGCTTCTATCTGCTTGGACACTCATGGGGTGGTATGCTCACCATGGAGTACGCTGTGAAATACCCCGACCACCTCAAAGGAGTCATCATATCCAATATGACTGCGAGTATACCTGACTATGTGGTCTATATCAATAAGCTTCGCGACAAGCAGCCTGCAGATGAAGTAGCCGCTATGAAGAAATACGAAGCCGCTAATAAGAGTGATGATCCGGAATATCAGAAGCTCGTTAAGAAGCTTTACAACCAGTATATCTGCCGTCTCGCAGAGTGGCCGGAGCCTTTGACCAGGTCGTTTGATAATATAAACTCGCAGGTATATAATACCATGCAGGGCAATAATGAGTTCGTAGTGACAGGAAAGTTTAAGAACTGGGATGCATGGGACAAGATACCCCATATCAAATGTCCTGCGCTCGTCGTAGCTTCTGTCTATGATGAGATGGACCCAAAGGAACTCGAGAAAATGAGCCAGATCATTCCGCATGGCAAACTGCTATACTGTCAGGGCAGCCATATGAGCATGTGGGACGACCAGCAGAACTATATGGAGGGCGTGATCAATTTCCTAAAGAATACTGAGGCCGGAAAATAGTATCATGCGCTACGCCAGAATGCCGATAGAGATCGAAGCGCCTGAAGAAAAAGGCTACAATACTATCCGCTATAACCTTGCTGAGAGCTCGATGCGGGATATTAGTCTGAAAGACCTTGATATTGATTTCAAAGAACTTGTACTGTTTTACGGAGAGCACCGCGGCGTGGTGAAGCTTCGTCAGGCTATCATTGAAGATAGCAAAGTACTATCCCCGGATGATGTGCTGGTCACGGCAGGTGCCGCTACAGCATTGTTTATCGTGGCTACAACCATTCTTTCTTCCGAGGACCATCTCATCGTCATTCGTCCTAATTACGGGACCAATCTTGAAACTCCAAGGGCCATCAATTGTCAGATATCCATCATCGATCTGGGTTTTGAGACGGGCTTTGAGATTGACATTGATGCTGCACGCAATGCCATAAGACCGGAGACTAGGCTTATTAGTATCACTAACCCCCATAACCCCAGCGGCAAATTGTACAGCCAGGACACTATACAGGCGCTCATCTCGCTGGCGGAAAAGAACAACTGCCATCTGCTAGTGGACGAGACCTATCGCGATCTGAATTTCCAAACACCACTTCTGCCTTATGCCGCGGAACTTTCCGACCGTGTCATTTCGGTTTCTTCAGTCTCTAAGTCCTTTGGTGCCCCCGGCATCCGCATCGGCTGGATCATCAGCCGCGATAGGGAGCTCATGAATGATTTCCTTGCTGCCAAGGAGCAGATCAGCCTGTGCAACTCCGTCGTAGATGAAGAGATCGCCTGGTACTTATTGCAAAATAAGCCTCGATTCATTCAGCCCAATCACGTTCACATACGGACCAACTTCGCCTATATCAAGGGCTGGTTCGCGGCACAGCCCTATCTGGAGTGGGTAGAACCGCAGGCAGGAGTGGTATGTTTCCCAAGGTTGAAGGCATCATATACCATCGATACAGAGAAACTTTACACCATATTATATGAGCGGTTTGCCACCATCGTAGGCCCAGGCCATTGGTTCGAGCGGGACAGGACCTATATGCGCATCGGCTTTGGGTATCCCTCACTCGATGAACTCAAAGCCGGGCTTCATTCTCTGCAGGTATGCCTGAATGATCTGGCCGTAAAGAAATGACCCAAAATGTATTACCCTCCCGCAGATTATACAGATTTTCGCAGAATATATGATCTGCGTATATCAGCGTAATCTGCGGGAATACTCCCTTTCGAAGATTTAATTATAATTAATAAATCAGCTATCCGATCTATTTATATATTTGCATCCGCTATGCGCAAAGCTACATTTATACTGATATGTCTGTCCGGCCTTATACTTACGGCCTGTGACAAGGACCACAATGTCTTTTTCAAAAAAGGCAACAAATTCGCCGGGCTTCCTGCTTCCATCCTGAAAGACACCACCACTGTCCAGTTTGAAGAAACAGAGTTCAAGTTTGGGACCATCAATGAAGGCGATAAGGTTGAGCACATTTTCAAACTAAAAAACACCGGTACTAAACCGCTCATCATAGCCAATGCATGGGGATCATGCGGATGTACTGTACCGGAATTTGCCAAAGAGCCGATACCTCCCGGCACAGAAAGCCAGGTCAAGGTCACATTCAACTCTACCGGCAAGAAAGGCGAACAGCATAAGTCTGTGACCATGCAGATGAATACCATCAAGCATAACGAAGAAGTTTTTCTCTCAGGTACCGTCACTCCCAAAGCCGATAAAAAATAACACATGGATCAAAAGGTCATTATCTTAATGTATGGCGCGATATTCGTAGTCATATATTTCTTTTTCATTCGCCCGCAGTCACAGAAGGTCAAGAAAGAAAAGCTATTCGTCGATGAACTTCAGAAGGGCGACAAGGTCGTCACTACACAGGGCGTACATGGCATCATAGACCGCGTGGAGGATACTGCCTTCATGCTCGAAATAGACAAGAATGTCAAGATCCGTATCGAAAAGTCAGGCATCTCTGCTGACCTGACCAAGGCTATCTACGCCAAAGACGCTGATAAGAAATAGTATACCTATTTTGTTTATTACCTCTCTGAAATACCGCTTTATTTGGGATGGGGTTTTTTTAAGTTATACATATGAATAATCCATATTTCCGATTATTGAGTAATTTTTTGTCCCCATTTTAGATAATAGAAAATCAATTGCTTAGATATTTACTGATTTGTTATTAATAATAAAAATATGCATAATGAATATTTAATTTGCTTGAAA
>PLSN01000238.1 GCA_003165135.1 Bacteroidota bacterium | reverse complement strand
ATTGTTCTTGCGGAAACCCGTCTGGAAATAATATGACCAGAATAAACCCGGAGTGATCTCACGTGACGGGCCCTGACTCAGGAGTATAAACTCAGGAGAGAGGCTCATGTGTTTGCCTTTGTCGAGAAAAGCCTCCAAATTAAAATCAAAAGAATATTTACGGTAGAGATAACCATAATTATCGTTTGCAGTCATAATGAGCTGCTCCTTTGGTTGCACGATGTGATATACTCCAAGTCCGATGCCGAATTTTACTACGTCATGGAAATTTGATTTCCAATAGACACCGGCACTCAAATCACCATTTTGAATTTCTCTGGTATATTCTTCTTTTGTCTGAGAGAGGGTCTGATCAAAACCCTGAAATTGATCACCAAAAGTAGGATTATCAACTCTCTTTTGAATATATCCTCCCTGTAAAGCGAAAGAAAGGTGATGACTGCCATCTTTGCCAAAACCCTGGTGATATGCCAAGGTCAAATCAGCATTGAGATAATCCACTCCGGCTGTACCAGAGATATCATCCATAAAACCTACACCGAGGGCGAGTTTAGAATGCTTGAGATAGCCCTCCAGCAGAGATACATCGGCATCGGCACCGACCGTGCGGTATCCATTTGACTGGCCCAGGGCCGATGTCCACTGTTGGCGATATATTGCCGCGAGTCGGTAGCTGCCGTCATAGTTTCCCACCAGAGCGGGGTTGAGATATGAGGCGAATGTGTAATATTGGTCAAAATGCGGGTCTTGGGCATTAGCCATGTAAGAGGCTGAAACCAATAATAATGTGCAGGATAAAATACGTAAAATGTTCTTCATAAAAGGGCTTGTTTAGTTTTCGATTGCCTAAAACTAACAACTTATATGAAACCACAAAAATATTTTATCAAAAATAGTTACTCACGGCTGATAATGAGGCGGAAAAATAAAAGGATATATTCTCAGAGCAAGGCAAAACCAAGCAGATAAATAGGGATGAAATCAGTATATCGGTAAATCAGTTACCGTCAGCTTCTTCACAAGAGGGTTTTTAGATTATCAACTATTAATTATTCATTATTAACTAAAAAGTTACTCTTCTGTCGAAACCTCCTGCTCGTCAGAGATTGCTTCCGGTTCCGGCTCAGGGGCCAGTGCCGGCGGCATGACCGCGGGGTGGTTTTTATAGTAATTATTCAGCGAAATGACCCCGATGATACCTGCCACTACCAACCCGATAGATATGAGCTCGGCCTGTTTGAATCCATGCCCTAATACATAATAGAGTTGCCGGTCAGATATAGAGCGTATTTGCTCGATACTATATCGCTGTATCCCTGTGAGAATGGCAAAAACAAAGAATAATACACCGGGTTTGTTGGTGAGGCCCTTTCTGATGAAATGCAGGATCAGAAAGATGATGAAGCACTCGATGAACTCATATAATGGCGTGGGAAAAACCGGCATGGGCAGTACCTGACAGTGCTGCTCTATACAACCGGGGATGCCAATACCTTCATTGGCGATATTGTGCGCATAGGTATTAGACCATAGGAATTGCGGTATGAAGGCGGGTTTAGCAGCAGTATTTACTATGCCCCAGTCGCCATCGCCTGATGTCTGACAGCCCAGCCTGCCTATGCCTACAGCGAGGATGAAACAATAAGCAAGACAATCAAACAATGACGGTATTTGGATCTTCTTCCACCTGCTGTATGCCAGCAGTGCGAGTCCTGCACATATCATACCTCCGAACACCGACAGGCCACTAAACAGCGAACCGATAGGGTCACGCCAAAAACCGGCATAAGAATCCGGGCTTTCGAGATAGTTGAACAGGCTGGAACCAGTGATACCAAAGATAGCGCAGATGATGACAAAGTCACCGACCAGGTCCGAGGTCCACTCTGCTTTGCCGTCCTTCCACCGTAGTGCAGGCATCCAGCCTAGCTGCTCGCGCCTACGAAGCTCACGCGTGATGACAAAAGCCGCAGCCAAAAAGCCGCAGGCCACAAAGAAGCCATAACTATATATAGGTATCGACCGCAAGTCAATGGCCCCGCCGGATATACTCCAGAAAAAATCTGTCACCTTCGGATAGCAGCGCAATAGTATCATGCGGTAATAATACAGTCTTTAATTTGGAATCTGTTAATACCATAATGTGAAAAGATGCTAACGCGACAGTCTTTAAACTTTAATCTCTAAATTGCATATTATACCAAAACAGGATAGATATACGGAAAAATAAAATACAGTGAACCACATAGAAACATAGAACACATAAAAAATAAGGCATCAGACCTATGTTTTCTATATTTCTATGTGGTTTAAAGATTCGCGAACCTGTGTTGATTTAATATAATTCAGATGGGAATAGAATTAGAACGGAAGCCCGCAGTGGAACATAAGTTGGATGTATTTTGTCCTTTTAATTCAGTAGCAGTCACACTCTCGGGTGGCGGATTCAGGGCCTCGGCCTTCTCGCTGGGCTGCCTTTCATATCTGCATCGTATCAAGTACGAAAACATCTCCCTTCTCGACCGTGTCAGGTTTGTAGCGGCTACATCCAGCGGCGCCATGACCGGCATGGCATTCGCGGCGCACAGCCGTTTAGGCTTGCCTTTCTCCAAAACATACGACCATCTCAGGCGTAATGTTTTAGTCGGAGACAGAATAGTCAAGGAGGCTGTCAGTATACTGAAGGACGACAAAGAATGGAAAAAAGTACCCACAAAAAATCGCAACTCCATCAATGCCTTTGCCCTGGCTTATCAAAAAATGATCTTTGAAGACCTTACTTTCGAAGTGTTTTGGAATAATGGCGGACGGGGTGTCGAAGAGGTTTGTTTCAATGCATCTGAAATGGAAAACGGCAGGGCCTTTCGTTTTCAGACTGACGGGAGAGAAGATACCGATGAGATCCTGGGCGACCGGTATTTATGTCTGAAGGATAATAATATCCCCGCAGTAAAAAAGCTAAAGCTGGGTGATATCCTGGCAGCCTCCTCCTGCTTTCCGGTAGGATTTGAACCGATGGTTTTCCCGGATGATTTTGCCGAGGATGAAGCACATAAAAATGACCTGACCGCCAATACCCTGAAGGCCAAAAGTTACGACTGGGAGGACTACGAAACCTTTACACGCCCGTTTGCTTTGATGGATGGCGGGATCACGGACAATCAGGGCATTGAGAGCCTCCGCCTTTCTAATGCGAGCAGAAAAGCACGTACCGGAAGCGGGTATGACCTGATGCTGATATGCGATGCGGTCAACTATTTCATGGAACCATTTGAACCACAGAAAGAAGCCGAAAACTGGTGGAACCGGATCTCGCTGACCAATATCATCAACGTTCATAAATATTCAGTCATAGTGCTGATCATTTCGATAGTCATGCTTTTTATGTCAAACGAGCTGAGACTGGCCACGCTGATGGCAGTCATATCAGGTATCATGTTTAGCCTTTTCCTTTTTGTCAGGTATGAGTTGATAAAAAAACCACCCATACCCCCACCTATAGCGGGCCAGATCCCCGAGCCGGAGAGCCTGTGGAATAGCCCTATTGTGCTTTTCCTGGATTTCTTTTTGCAGAACCCGCTATTCAAAACAGAGCAGATGCTAAAGGTCCGCATCCGCTCCGCCCTGCGGGTAGCTATGGAAATATACCTGCTGCAGATACGCCGTATCAATTACGACAGTCTCTACTCCGACGTGGAATGGGCATACAAAACGAAAGCAGTAAGCATCTATGAATTGAGCAAAAGCAGCGAGAATGTATTGCAAAGGCAATTTAAAAGAAAGAAGTTTAGCAATGAGCTCATCAGGCTGCTCACCCCATCTGAAATAATGATGCAGGTGGCAGATTACGCCCGTCAGATGAGCACCACACTATGGTTTTCTAAAACTGATATGCGAGAAGGCATAGATAGCAGGCGCGACTCTCTCATCGCCAGCGGTCAGTTTACCATGTGCTATAATCTGCTGGAATATATCCTGCAGATAGAAGATAAATATCCTGAAGTGCAGAAAGATGAGGCGATCCAGACTCTTAAAACCAAGATACTCGAGGACTGGAAGAGATTTCAGACCGATCCGATGTTTATGGTCGAAAGCGGGGAGTGAGAATATAAAAGCGCCGTTGGGGGATGCCCAACGCTAAAGGCTTTCGCCCTTTCAGGGCTTGCAGACTTGCCTGAAAGAGGACATCTTTAGTTTACAACATGATACCTAACCAAATTCCAATTCACGTCACCTGTCGGGCGGTGTTCTATTCTTTTATGATATCATAAACTGTTTCGAATGCATTCACCGACCTGATTACTCACTATATTTGTAGGTGGCTAGTTTTTATGAAAAACAGGATGTCAATCATGCATATTTTTTGCTTTCCGGTTGCTGCTGTCACGCACTGAAACAGGAAAATGTCCAAAATTGATCGAAGATGCCGGTTTTTAAATTTTGCAGTATTCATATAAGGACACTATTTATAATAAATAAAATATTAATTATGCATATTTTTATTACTAATAATATTTTTTTATATTCTTTAATGATTGATTTTCATTTATCTAAATTCAGATCAAAAAATCACTCAATATGCGGAAAATAGGATTATTTATATGTATAACGGAGAATTTTGAACAGCTTTTTCAGTTACTTAAAGATAAGACAAGGAGATTAATTTGCCCCATAATTCTGTTAATTCCATCATTCCAAAATTCTATTCTTGCACGGTTGGCATTTATACCCTATATTCGCGCCCTCAAATCCTCGTAAAAGGACGACATATTTTTGAGTTCCGTAAAATTCAATAAACTACATAATGAAGTTATCCAGTTTCAATTTCAACCTCCCGAAAGAACTTATTGCCCTGTATCCAACCCCAAACCGTGATGAATCACGCCTGATGGTGATACATAAGAAAACAGGTAAAATAGAACATAAAGTATTCAAAGACTCCCTGAAGTATTTCGATGAGGGTGATGTCCTGATACTCAATAATACGAAGGTATTTCCAGCCCGTATGTACGGTACTAAGGAAAAGACCGGTGCCAAGATCGAAGTGTTCCTGCTCCGCGAGCTGAATCGTGGCGCGCTGCTTTGGGATGTACTCGTAGACCCGGCACGTAAGATCCGTGTAGGCAATAAACTCTACTTCGGCGCTAATGACGAACTCATAGCAGAAGTAGTAGACAATACCACATCACGTGGACGTACCATCAGGTTCCTTTTTGACGGGGACTATGACAAGTTCAAACGTATCCTCTACAGCATGGGCGAAACCCCGCTGCCTAAGGCTATCAAGCGCAATATCGAAAAATCTGACGAAGAGCGCTATCAGACAGTATTTGCCAAGCATGAAGGCGCAGTAGCTGCACCGACCGCAGGTATGCACTTCAGCCGCGAGCTGCTGAAACGTTTTGAGATCAAAGGCATAGAACTGGCCGAGGTGACACTTCATACCGGTTTGGGGACTTTCCGCACTATAGATGTAGAGGACCTGTCAAAACACAAGACTGACGCTGAGTACATAGAGATACCTGACAAATCAGCCAAGATCGTAAACGCTGCAAAAGACGCCGGCAAGAAGGTTTGCTCAGTAGGCACTACGACTACCCGTGCGGTAGAGACCAGTGTATCGGCCCAGGGCTACCTGACCCCATACAAAGGCTGGACCAATCTTTTCATACATCCTCCATATGACTTTGAGATAGCGAATGCGATGATCACTAACTTTCATACACCTAAATCCAGCCTGCTCATCATGGCAGCGGCGTTCGGTGGCTATGACCTGATCATGAAGGCATACGAAGTAGCTATCAAGGAAAAATACCGCTTCTTCACCTATGGTGATGCGATGCTGATCCTGGAGTAAGTGGATCTGACATCGGCTAATCGTAAATCAGTTGATACACTTTGTGGCTAAAAGATTTAGAGATTCCCTGATTTCCCGATCACTTCTTAAAGATGATGAAATGATTGGCAGAAAAATGCCAGACAGCTACTATTCCGATAGATATGAGCTTAGCAATATAGAAATTTATACCTATCATATCTGAAAGGAGATAAATGATCCCGTTGCCCAGAAACAAACCGGAAATGTTGGATATAGCAAAAAGCACCAATTGCTTAGCCACACCTTTATCTTTGCTGCCGAAGGCCCAGATGCGGTTAAGCATAAAGTTGACCAGAGAAGAAATAATAACACCTGTTGAATTGGCGAGATACTTGTCCCAATGGAACCATTCTTTACATGCGTATGTGAGAGAAAAATCAACGAGGAAGGATATGAAACCTACGATACCAAACTTTAATATTTTACCTAAAAAAGCCTTGTCCATTTTCTGCTGTTCTTAAGTATGTAAATAAGGTTTGTGGTCAGACGCCTTTATTGTGATGATGTGAAGGCACCTCTAATGATTGAAGGTCACGAAATTATTCATGGTGAAGTTCCAGACCATGACCACGCTTACTGCCATGAGCTTGGAGAGATAGA
>PLSN01000210.1 GCA_003165135.1 Bacteroidota bacterium | reverse complement strand
AATTAATAGTGAATAGTTAATAATTGTGCAAGCGCGGAATTATTCAAGGTGTAATATTTACCCCCCAACCAACCTTACACTTTCAATCTTTTTTTACTGTATGTGAAATATAGCACCGTCACTAATCCAAGAATAACAAGGTAGATCCAGAGTATGATCATTTTGGTCATGATGACGGCTATCAGCAGGCCGGAAGACAGGAACGAAACTATACACAGTGTATACAGCAACCATTTAGGTAAACGGATATAAGCTGCTGCATATTCGGCGGGCATGAGTTTCGGCAATCTGAATGCCGCCACGGACATTACGATGGTCATGATCATGATCCCGAAAATGGCAAGGAAAGCATAAAAATCAATAATGTCAGGGCCGAAATAAGTCTCTACAAAACCCGCATGGTCGAGTATATTGCCGGTGCCCATTATCGCCAATACTATACAGAAAAACAAGCCTACTGCACGTGAGGGATTGCCCCCTGCGTCGACCTGCTCAAAGAATGGCGGCAATGCTTTGGCGCGTGCCATAGCGTATAGCTCACGCGGTAGCGCGATAGCGCCTCCGCTGTAGGATGCCAGCCCCGAGCTGATAACCCCAAACCTGATAAAAGCGAGCCCGATAGTGCTATAAAAAGGAGCAGCCGTACTGATGAGATTTATCTTGTCTGCAGTATGCTCTAATCCGACTCTGGAGATATATGCGAATGTGACACTCAGGTATACAAGCAGGATGATACAGCCTCCGATCAGCAAGGCCAGCGGGATATTTCTGCCCGGGTTTTTCATCTCTTCACCCAGCTCAATGATGATCTGAAAACCCAAACAGATATTAAATGAAAAGATTACCGCCAGGATAAAATTGGGTGTCTCGGGCAGCGAAGCATGGAGAACAAAATCATGTGAAAATAAGATCGGTGTGAAATACATAAATAATGAGATCAACAGCTGCAGGCATAGTAGCACCTGCACCATGGTCACTATCTGTAGTCCTAAAAGGTAGAACAGGTAAAAAGCCGCGACAAATATCATCGCAGCAATATGAGGCGACAAAAATGAGGGCATAAACTCCTTAAACTGATCCAGTAGTCCGGTGGCTATAAGCGACAGTGTGCATGCCCCGCCTATCACTGCCAGCCAGGAGACCATGAACCCAGCATATGGACTGATCAATCTCCTGCAATATTCGAAGCCTCCTCCTGCTATCGGCATGGCGCTAGATAGCTGTATGGTGGGTAGCACGCTCAATATAGAAACCACCAAAGCGATCGTGATGGCCAGCCAGGCAGCAGGGCCTGCTTTGCCGGCTATGGTAGGTATCAGGACGAATGTACCCATGCCTATCACACCGCCTACTACTATACCCACCGCTCCGAGCAGTCCTATTTTATTTTTCAATCCTAAACCCATATGATTGATTTAGATTTTCCAAATCCCCGTAATAAAAATGAGATTTAATTTCCATAAAATTAGAATTTACATCAAAAGACTTGGAAAGTCTTTTGGGTATAAAAACAAATGGCATCGGTTGTGATGATGCCATTTGTTTTTGATTGTATTTAAGCCCTCTCCTTTGGAGAGGGTTGGGTGAGGTGCTATTTCTTAGCAGCGAAATCCACTCTTCTGTTGATCCAGTGTTCAGCTTTTTCAGTAGTACGGTTTCCTACTGATACGGCCTCGAAAGAAGCAGCAGGGAATCCATAAACTCTGACCATATAGTCGATCACTTTCTTAGCACGGCGCATGCCGAGGTCATCATTGTATGGTATAGTGCCCCTCTGGTCGCAGTAGCCTATTACTTTGATCACCAATCCTTGGTTTTCACGTAGTGTCTTAGCTATTGATTGAAGTTCCGGCTCATACTGACTGTCTATATTGGCTTGATTGTATTCAAAATAGATAGACGGGAAGAAGAATCCACCATGCCCGTTGCTGAGGTTTTTCAGATCATCTTTTGTCGCAAATCTATTGTCCAGTGAGCGGCCCTGATTGTCTACATAATTACCTTTAGGAGTATTTGGCTCGAGGTCCCTGCTGTCAGGTACACCATCACCATCAGAGTCTATAGATTTACCGTTCTCATCTACTTTAGCACCCGGATCAGAGAATGGCTCTACATCTTTATAGTCAGGCACACCGTCATTGTCTGAGTCCACACTGGTGCCGTCGCCATATACTTTCACACCTTCCGGAGTGTTGTTATCCTTATCAAACACATCACTCACACCATCTCCGTCTGTATCTTTGTAAAGATTGTCTACTCTCTTGTCGAGCCTGTCGAGACGTGCATAGACGCCTTCGATAGGATTTCTCCATTCGATATGTTCTTTGTCACGTTTGCGGGTGCCGAGTTTGATGGTCAGGGTCACACCTGTCATAGAGTAGAAGTCATCGCGTTTTTTGTTGTTGATATGCGCGTATTCGAATCCATCAAGCAGGTCAGTGAAAGTAAAGTGGTAAGAATTTTCTATACCGAGATCAATGGTCTTGCTGAGTTTGAATTTGACACCAAAACCTACAGGCACCACGAGGCTATTGACCCCACCGTCATGAAAAACCTGATATCCGTTCAGCTTAGTTGTGTCAAGCTGGCCTGTGTTTAGTTTGTATACGTGGGTAGTAGTAGAATTATAGCCTAAACCGCCATAGGCATATATAGAAACCCATCTTGGTTTGTAGCCTTTTCCGCTATTCTGGCCGCGGATCAGTCTGTTTATCCCAAAGATCGTATTAGAGATATCCCAGTATAGGTTGAATGAACCTTCGTAGAAGTTAGCTTTGAAAAAATCACCACCCGGATTGACACCTGCAGCCCTCATGGCGTTCCATGTCAGGCGGTCGTCCATATTTGAATCAGCTACGCCTTGCAGAGCGCCGGCGTTGAATGTGGCCATAATACCAAATGCACCGTCGAGCATGTGCACAGCGCTCAATCCTACACCCCATTGGAATTCATTTTTGGGCTGAGAAACACCAAGAAACCTTCTGTATTTGAGATCTGTATATGGATTGGTGAATGATCCGTTCACAGTCAGGGCCCATGTTTTGAATGGGAGTTGGTATTTTGAGTTGTTGGTAGAGGCTGAGGATGAAGACGAACTGGTCTGAGTAGTCTGAGTAGCAGGTTTTGCATCAGTTTTTTTATCATCTTTCTTAGGTTTGGCCTCTTTGGTCTTTTTGGCTTTTGCAGAATCCGCGATGGCGTAATTCATCTCAGTGCCTGCATATGTATGTATGGCGATAAAGGATACCAATAGTCCGAGTAATGCTTTTTTCATCAATGTCAGTATTTTGTATAGCAAATATATCTTTTTTCCTAAGTGGCAAAATAGATTTTTCACAGAGAGCTGAGCTTAGTGTTGTGTTTACAATCCAAAATGCAGGTGTTTTTTGAGGATTCACATCTTTTCCCTAAAATAAAGGGCTTAGTATGGGGCTAATCGATGTTTGCTGAAATTCATTGATAGACTTTTACCTCCGACATGTCGGGGGATTCCTGGAGTAGTGCTTTGGTTGTTTTCTTCAACACCGGATGGACAAAACCACCGGCTATCTCAACCAAGGGCAATAAAGCAAATCGTCTGACCGGCAGATAGGGGTGGGGCACCTGCTGGTCCGGCTCCTGTATGATCTCCGATCCGTAAAACAAAATGTCAATATCTATCACCCGCGGCCCCCATTTCTCGGTTTCCAGCCTGCCTGCGGCTTTCTCGATATTTTTCAATATAGCAAGTAGGGCCAATGGTTTTATATCTGTTTGAATGGCAATGGCCTGATTTAGAAAGGATGCCTGATCAGTTTTGCCCCAGGCTGCTGTTTCATAGAGGCCTGATGGCCTGATGAGCGGGCTTATTTCTTTGCGGATCAGCTCCACAGCCAGGTTTATGTTTGATCTGCGATCGCCTACATTGGACCCAAGCAATAAATAAACATCCTCTCTCATATATAATATTCAATATCATCTCCCGCAGATACCACAGATATATGCGGATAAATAAAATCTGCGATTATCTGTGAGATCAACGGGAGCATATCTTAATAAATCCGTAAATGAATTGGCGCAAAAATATTAATATTGCTTTAGCGTCTCCAAAGTAATATTAAACCTAAAAATTTCCATATGCTTAATTTTATAAAATATGTATTTGCCACCATCATTGGCATGTTTCTGTTTTTTGTGATCGGTTTCTTCATATTGCTTGGGGTCGCTGCGGCAGCCTCCGGCAAGGACAAGGTCCCGACCATTGAGGCTAACTCAGTCCTGAAACTCGACCTGAACTACCATGTGCCGGAAAAATCTGTCAATAATCCCTTTGCCGCTTTTGATTTCGGTAGTATGAAGTCTAAGAAGTCTCTCGGGCTGTATGACATATGTGAGGCGATCAAGAAGGCTGCCAAGGATGACAAGATCAAAGGTATATACATACCGCTAGGCATCAATACCAGTGGTCTGGCTACGATAGAGGTGGTACGAGATCAGCTCAAGGAATTCAAAAAGAGCGGCAAATTCGTATATGCCTATGGAGAAATAGCGAATCAAAAATCATATTACCTCGCTACGGTAGCCGATAAGATATACCTCAATCCTAATGGCGGCATGGAGGTAATGGGATTCGGCAGAGAGATCATGTATTATAAAGGTGCTTTTGAAAAACTAGGTATCGAGGTACAAGATTTCCACTGCGGTGCTTTCAAAAGCGCTATCGAGCCATACCTGCGTGACAAAATGAGCGAGCCTAACAGGCAGCAGCTCACCAGCATCTATGGAGATGTTTACAGCCAGTTTCTGACCAATATCGGACAGGACAGAAAAATAGATACTGCCACTCTGAGCGACATTATCAATAACCTCAAAGCAACACTGCCTGCAGATGCCAAGGCCCTCAAAATGGTGGATGAGACTTTCTATTATGATCAGGTAGAATCAGCGATCAAGGAAAAACTAGGTATCGCAAAAAAAGAAGACGTGAAATTTGTGGATGTAGCCAAATACTCTGCTACTGTCGAAAAGAACCTCGAAAGCTCCAATAAGATTGCTGTGATGGTGGCTGATGGAGAGATAGTAGATGGTGAAAGCAAAGACGGACAGGTCGGCGGTGAGAGTTTTGCAAAAGAGATCGCTAAGCTCCGGAAAGATGAAAAAGTAAAAGCGATAGTACTGCGTATCAATTCTCCGGGTGGTAGCGCATTGGCATCGGATGTGATGTGGCGCGAGCTGATCCTTGCGAAAAAAGAAAAGCCGCTTATCATATCGATGGGTGACCTCGCAGCATCAGGCGGATACTACATAGCATGTATGGGTGACCGTATCTTTGCACAGCCTAATACTATCACCGGTTCCATCGGGGTATTTGGACTGATACCTAATGCTAAAAAGCTGCTCAATGACAAAATGGGCATCACTACGGACCGTGTATCAGTGACCAAACATGGTGCGCTGACCATTGGTACTAATCCGCTCGATGAAGAAGAGAAAGCAATGATACAGCGCAGCATAGAGCGTACGTACCGCGAGTTTAAACAGCGTGTAGCTGAGGGCAGGAAGCAGGATACAGCCTTTATCGAGAGTATCGCTCAGGGGCATGTCTATACCGGCGAGCAGGGCCTGAAGATACACCTGGTAGACGAGATCGGCGGCCTCGATCAGGCGATCGCTTATGCAGCTAAACAGGCCAACCTGAAAGACTACAAGATCAAACTATATCCTGCGGAGAAATCATTTCAGGAGCAGATCATAGAGAGCCTCGGCGATGCTAAGCAGGATTGGGTAAGACAGGAAATGGGTGAGGAGCAGTATCGTATATATAAGACCTTGCAGAGCATAAGTTCTTATTCAGGTATACAGATGCGTATGCCGATGGAAATTCAGTAATTAGGTTGATCAGTAAAATAGGAAATCGGTAAATCAGGAAACAGCCACCACTATTTGTATTTTGGCATTAACAGATCCCCTGATTTCCCGATTACCCGAGAACTCAAAAGAAATGATAATAGTAGGGATCACAGGGACGCTGGGCGCAGGCAAAGGCACGATAGTAGATTATCTGACATCGCATCATGGGTTCAGGCATTTCTCAGTGCGTGGTTTTTTGACTGAGATCATCAAACAAAAGGGACTGGAGCTAAACCGTGACTCTATGGTACAGGTAGCTAATGAGCTGCGGGCCGATCATACGCCGAGTTATATTGCCGAGCAACTATTGGCGCAGGCAGAAGTGAGCGGGGTAAATTGTATTATAGAAAGCATACGTACAGTGGGAGAGGTCAATGCGCTAAAAAAGAAAGGCGGCTTTTATCTTTTTGCAGTAGATGCCGATCCGAAACTAAGATATGAAAGGGTAGTGGAGCGCGGCTCGGAGACTGATAAGATATCCTATGAAACTTTTATCGCCAATGAGCAACGAGAGATGACATCTACCGATCCTAATAAGCAAAACCTGGCTGCCTGTCAGGCCTTGGCTGATTTTAAGTTTGACAATAATCATTCATTTGAGGAATTGTATAAGCAGGTGGAGAATGTTTTAGGGAAAATAAAATAACAGTATCAACCCTCAAAGGGTTCGAAACCCTTTGAGGGTTATGCGAAAGGAAATCTAGTAACTATTGTCTAATATCTAAAGTCTAGTTTAATATGAGTGAAAAATATATACGTCCATCTTGGGACGAATACTTCATAGAAGTAATGGATGCTATCAGCAAACGCGCTACCTGTGGTCGTGGGCGCAGCGGCTGTGTGATAGCCAGAGATAATCAGCTCCTCGTGACTGGCTATGTCGGTTCGCCAAAGGGCCTGCCACATTGCGATGATGTAGGCCACCAGATGAAGAAGACGATACATGAAGATGGCTCGGTCACAGATCACTGTGTGCGCACGGTGCATGCAGAGCAGAATGCGATCTGTCAGGCTGCTAAGAATGGCGTAGCGCTCGATGGAGCGACACTATACTGTCGCATGACACCTTGCCGTGTATGCTGTATGCTGATCATCAACTGCGGTATCAGGCGCGTGGTCTGCCAGCGCAAATATCAGGCAGGCACTGAGTCGGAGTATATGTTTAAAGAGGCAGGTGTCCATCTGGAATACATACA
>PLSN01000155.1 GCA_003165135.1 Bacteroidota bacterium | reverse complement strand
TGTCTTTGTCGGCCACTGTCCCATACACAAAATGAAGATTATTGTAGTTGAGCTTTTTTATTTGCGAAACAAGTTCTTTGATGCCACCTTCATTGTGTGCACTGTCGAATATCACTAAAGGCTGTTTCCCCATCACCATCCACCGCCCGATAAAGTAAGTAGAAGCTGTCACGCTATTCAAGCCCTTTTTGATTGCAGATTCTTTGATCTCTTTACCTTGTGACTGGAGACTCCGGATAGCAGTCAGAGAGGTGGTAATATTCTTTTTCTGATAGTCACCGCTCAGGTCGCTATGGTATTGCTTTTTATTTAGAGTGAAATGAATGCCTTTGATATCATTCTTGAAATCTGTAAGCCCTGGATCCTTATCTGCAAAGGAAATAGGAGCTTTATTTGCCGATGCCTGTTTGATAAAAACAGCTTTTGTCTCGGGATGAGTTTCACCGATCACAACCGGAATATTAGGCTTGATGATACCTGCTTTTTCAGCTGCAATCTTCGGCAGCGTATCGCCCAGAAACTGCATATGGTCGAAGCTGATATTGGTAATGACAGATAGGAGAGGAGTGATAATATTGGTCGAGTCCAGGCGACCGCCCATTCCGACCTCCATGATAGCGTAATCAACTTTTTTTTCTTTAAAATATTCAAATGCCAAAGCAGTAGTAATCTCAAAGAAGGAGGCATTGACGGACTTGAATTTCTCATGATTGTCTGATACAAACTTTGCAATAAAAGGTCTTGATATCAGCTTGCCGTTGATCTTGATGCGTTCACGGTAATCCTTATAATGCGGTGATACGAATAGACCGACTTTATAACCCTGAGCTTGAAGAATGGATGCCATAATGTGTGATACAGAGCCTTTGCCATTGGTGCCGGCTATATGTATGAACTTGATTTCTTTCTGGGGATTGTCCAGTATATCGCAAAGAGCAGTTATATTGCCCAGGTCAGCACGATAGGCTGAGGCTCCGACGCGCTGAAACATTGGTAACTGCTCTAACAGATAATGCACTGCCTGAGGATAGGTCATATCATTGAATTAATCATTGAATTGTGTCAGCATTATTCCTTTTTCATCAAACAAATGGGGATAGTGCTCTTTTAATTCTGAGACAAACAAATCATATGGCAGATCGTCAAACTGTCCGTACTCATGTATGTACTGCATGTATTGTTTTCCTTCGGGTGAAAACTCCTGAAAGATAGAATCATGTACTCCGTCAAATTCCAATGGTTTTGTGCCAAATATTTTGCACAAAGATTGATTGAATGCCGGAGTGCATTTCACCCATTTATCATCAAGCCAGAACTCATTATAACCATGGAAAACAAACTTATCTGAACGGAGCATATGCACGAACTTTTCTGAAGAGAGATGATTCTGAACGATGGAAAAACCAAGCCTCGATGGAATGCCCCATACTCTGCCACAGGCAGCCAACAGCAGAGATTTTTCTACACAATAACCTTTTTTCCTTTTTAAAGTCAGCCTGGCTGAAATAGCTGAAGGATCAAGAATGATGTGATAGGGATCATAGCTTATGTCATCTCGTACGGCCAGATAGAGCGCTATTGCTTTCTCGCGGTCAGTCATCGATGCATTAGCATGCTTATGTGCATATTCGATGACCTCGGGAGAATCCGAGTCAATAAATTTGGTGGGGTGAAGGTATTCTTCCATATTTAGCTTTTGCAAATCATTATTAGGAAGCACAATTTTAGGATAAACCTTTCTATTTTTAGTAAATAAATGCGCTAGATGTCCAAACTTATACGGGGACTCAGTTTACGGCAGTCGGTAGCCATCAATATGATAGACATGGTGGGCATAGGTCCGTTTATTACGATCCCGTTCATCATTGGAGCTATGAATGGCCCTCAGTGCATTATAGCATGGATACTCGGGGCTGTCCTCTCATATGCAGACGGATCCGTATGGGCGGAGCTCGGCGCCAAATGGCCGGAGGCTGGCGGCAGTTACTCGTTTTTGCAAAACCTGTATGGCAGAGAGAAGTGGGGTAGATTATTGTCATTTCTATATGTTTGGCAAACTTGTATTCAGGCACCATTGGTTGTGGCATCGGGGGCTATCGGCTTCTCTCAGTACCTCACTTATCTCATTCCTTCATTGGATGAAGTATCTAAGAAAGTAATATCAGGAGCTTTAGTTATTCTTATCACAGGTTTACTTTACAGAAAGATCACAGACATAGGCCGTATCTCGGTATTCATGGGAATGATCGTAATAGGCACTATACTATGGCTGATCATAAGCGCATTGAGCCATTTTCATCCCGCACTGGCATTCACTTATCCGAAAGGTGCATTTGATATGACGCCATTATTCTTTGTCGGCCTTGGCCATGCGTCAACTAAGACTATCTATTCTTTTCTCGGGTATTATAATGTTTGTCATCTGGGCGGCGAGATCAAGGAACCCGAGAGAAATATCCCCCGCAGTATTTTTATATCTATCACGGGCATTGCCATACTCTATTTGCTGATGCAGATCTCAGTGCTAGGTGTGATACCCTGGCAGCAGGCCAAAGACTCGCCGTTTATTGTCAGCCTTTTCTTTGAGCAGATATATGGCCCTCTGGCTGCAAAGATTGCCACCGCCCTGGTTCTGTTTATTGCCATATCGTCGTTATTCGCTGTGATGCTGGGCTACTCTAGGGTGCCATATGCAGCGGCAGCTGACGGACATTTCTTTGAGCCTTTTGCGAGGCTCCATCCTACCAAGAATTTTCCCTATGTATCACTGCTAGTCCTCGGGGGATTGGCCTTTGTGTTTAGTTTGTTATTTAAAATGGCTGATATTATCACCGCTATCATCATAATGCGTATCATAGTGCAGTTCATCGGGCAGAGTATCGGCATCCTGCTTTATCATCAGCGAATGAAGCAGGAGGCTTTCCCATATCGTATGCTGTTTTACCCGCTACCGGCTGTCATTGGTATCATAGTTTG
>PLSN01000244.1 GCA_003165135.1 Bacteroidota bacterium | reverse complement strand
TAACCCGTTAAGGGTTTGAAACCCTTAACGGGTTGTTTTCTATTTATTACTGAACTTAAACAGGAAGTCCTTTTCCTCTTTAGTCAGGCTATTATATCCCGACTTGGCTATTTTGTCGAGTATGGCATCGACCCTTTTTTGCTCATTGTCTGATGGCTCGTCCTTTTTATTTCGACCGCTATTTACATAAGTAGCTTTGAGTTTGCTCTTAGGACGGAATAGCCCTGCCACCTTATCCAGGGGCGTGAACCAATCCACTCCCGACTGAAGTGATTTGATATATGCGAAGCCAAAGATCGCGCCACCGATGTGTGATATCTCGCCTGCGGCATTGCCATGTGTGATCGCCACATAGCTCAGCACAAAAGATACTACCGCTATATACTTGATAGGTACGGGCCCGATGAGCAATAGATTGATGCGATGATCTGGATTGAGCGCTGTCGCGGCAAAAACAATAGCAAAGATGCCCGCAGATGCCCCGACAGTATAGCTCACATCTATGGTCGCCCTAAGCGGCGGGATGATATAACTCAGCACCATGATCAGCGCCCCACCTGTCAGACTGCCGAAGACAAAGATCGGCAGCATGCGCCTGTTGCGCATATAGAGCTGATATATCTCCCCAAACCAGTATAACCAAAGCATATTGTAGAAGATATGCCATACATCTGCATGCATGAACATAAAAGTGATGGCAGACCAAGGCTGTGTCAGAAAAATGAGAAAACTGGAAGGCAATGCAAAAAGATGATCTATATGATAGAAGAGGACTTCATTGCCGCCTGACCACAGGATGAAATGCAAGGTCTCAAACAGTAGAAAAACAACTACACAGATGCTGATCAGCCGCGTCACCATACTGCCCTGCTTGAATTGATACACTATATCGTCCCAGATGGATTTGAACATTTTATTTCTTATTCATTTTCAAAAATGGCTGTTTAAAGCCCCCTTTAGGGGGTTTGGGGGTCAATACAAAGAATTTCTGTCGCGGTTCCATATCTTGATAATGATAAATGCTATCAATGCGCCACCGATATGGGCAAAGTGCGCCACGTGGTCACTTGGATTATTGGCGATTCCTGAATACAATTCATAAACCACCAGACCGCCGATGAGGTATTTGGCCTTGATAGGCACAGGTATGAACATCAGTATCAGCTCTGTATTGGGGAAAAGCATGGCAAAGCCCATCTGTATGCCAAACACTGCTCCCGATGCACCGATGATAGGCATGTTTACTATATCATATAAGGTCTGGCTTGAGTTTATGATATGCAGTGGCGGAGCGAAAGTGCCACACATATTATATATCTCCAGTCCCTGCACAGCGGTATATAGTATCATAGCCCCNNACCGCTTCGGGCCCCATACACGCTCCAGTATATTGCCGAATATGTAGAGGTTGAACATATTGAAAAATATGTGCGCGATATTCGCATGCATGAACATATGCGTGATGACCTGAAACGGCCTGAAATACTCCGAAGACGGATAATGCAGTCCCAGATACATATCCGGGCCCCAGGGGAAAAGTCCCGGCATCAGAGACTTGACTGCGAAAAAGATGACATTGATAGCGATCAGAGCGAATACCATGCTGCGGGTATCTATCTGAGGGCCGTTTTTATTATTAAACATGGCGTAAAATTAGCAAAGCCGTTGATATCATGAATACGATTATGAACGAACTGCCGTTTGACAAATTGCAAAGACTACATTATTACCCACAAAAGGGTGCCCTTAGTCGCTTATGATCCTATAAATCCTCAAATCTTAAAATCCTGGTTATTTTTGTAGCGGTATGCATCTAGCCATAGACATAGGGAATACAGTGCTGAAGTTTGCGCTCTTTGACGGGGAGCAAATAACCGACAAAGGTAGTGGAATAGAGGCGCTATCAGTATTGGTAGCTCGGGACAGTGTCCGAATCACCCGCGCGATCATGGCGTCGGTAGCCGATAGTGTAGCTGCGATCACCCTGCTAAGAAAATTTAACATTCCGCTCACCATCCTATCGCATCAGACCAAATTGCCTATCCGAAACCTCTACCAGACCCCGGAAACACTGGGCAGCGACAGGCTGACACTGGCTGTGGCCGCAGATAGGATATTTCAAGGTTCTCCGGCGCTCGTCATCGGCGCAGGTACTTGTATCACTTATAACTTTATCGACCAGAGCGCCTTCATTGGTGGGGCCATCTCGCCGGGTATCACGATGCGTTTTCAGGCACTGAATCACTACACTGCCCGGTTGCCATATATAGACTGGACAGCCTATCAGGACTCTGATTACGACACCTTCATCGGGGCTAATTCCAAAGACTCCATACTCAGCGGAGTGTTAAATGGCGTACTACAGGAAATAGATGGCACAATAGAACAATATCGGCTGCGTTATAGCGGCCTTCGGATAGCCGTGACAGGAGGCGATATGGGTTTTTTGGTTAAGAACCTGAAAAATGACATCTTTGCCCGCCCTGATATGGTATTGGAGGGCTTGAATTTTATTTTATTACACGATGCATAGATATTTTACGGGATTCTTTTTTTTGATGATGATGTCCTGTGGCACCAGTTTGTTCGCGCAGGAATTTTCACCTTATTCCCGTTTCGGACTTGGGAGCATACCTGATGATGACATGTCAGCCACTAAGGCTATGGGCGGTATCACTGCCGGTTACTCCAGCGCCTTTCACCTGAACCATGCCAATCCAGCTTCATATGCAGATCTGGGCCTGACGACCTTTGAGGTAGGTGTCAATGCAAATGCAGCTACCGTCAAAACCGCAGATTCGGTGTACAACGGAGTGAACGGCTCTGTGAGCCATGTAGCCATAGGTATCCCGCTGATCAGGGGCAAATGGGGAATGAGCTTTGGCCTGCTTCCGTACAGTTTTGTCAATTATAATATCACTACCACACAGGTAGATACCAATACCGTATTTTCGGGCAAAGGCTCACTCTATAATGTATACCTGGGCACGGCCTATAAGATCAAGGATTTCTCTATCGGCGTCAATGCAGGCTATCTCTTTGGAAGTATTGACTACAATTACGGATTTCTTTTCCCGGACTCGGTCGGGGCATACAACATACAGAATCAAAGCACCACCCGTGTCTATGGGTTCATCTATAATATAGGGATACAATACAGGCACCGTATACTAAGAAAGACCACACAGAATTCGCTCAAAAATGATGTCTTTTTCACCTTGGGGGCCCAAGGTACAACCAATGTAAATGTACACACTCGTGGCTCGAGCATGTGGGAGAGATATACCGGCAGCGGCAATGATCCGCAAGTATTCATTGATACCCCACTGAACTACGCAGACCGCATTGGCAAAATAACATTGCCATATAATTTTTCGGCCGGTTTCACTTTGGGTAACGAAAACTGGTGGCTGGTGGGTGCTGACTTCAAATACACCGGATGGAGCCAGTTCGTCAATCAGGCCAGCATTTTGCCTACATGGCCCACAGCCGGTGCTAACTGGAACCTCGGCAACAGCTGGAAAATATCAGCCGGAGCAGGCATAGTACCTGATGTAGATTCCAAGAGTTTCCTTTCGCGAATACAGTACAAGATCGGCGGCTATTATTCACAGGGCGAGCTGGAATATCATACAGATGCTGACGGACCGGGCAAGCACATGTCCATATATGGAGCTACTTTTGGGGTGAGTGTGCCGATCCTGACACAGGGCATCTATCGCGAGGCTGCACACTTTCACTTTTCCACAGATATAGGTGCGATGAACCCCGGCGTACCCGGCCTCATCACCGAGAGCTACTACCGATTTAACTTCGGCTTCACTCTCTGCAATGTATGGTTTATCAAGCGAAAATTTGATTAAATCAGGTGGCTGTTGTGAGGTGACTGTTGGCTGGCTTTGTATCAGCAAATATGTACCTTTATACTTGTCGTCAGTATTTCTTTTATTCCAGCCACCTGTCAACCGCCACCAGCCACCTAATCTCATGCTCGACAAACTGCTATACGAAAAACTCTGTCACTTCTGCGAATATCAGGAGCGCTGCAAGTATGATGTATCAAAGAAATGCTATGCACTGAAAATACCCAAGACGGAAGTACCTGCCTATATGGAGCAATTGGAAAAATCCGGTTTCCTCAGTGAGAAGCGCTACATCAAAACTTTCATCGATAGTCATTTCACCAAGAAGAAATGGGGCGCATCCAAGATCAGGGCAGCCCTCTCATCTAAGGGTATCAAAGACAGCCAATACAAAGACCTGCTCCAAGACATAGACCAGGAAGACTACTACCAGACCGCTCTGAAACTGGCAGAGAAGAAAACAACCTCTATCAAATCCAAATCACCGCAGGACCACAAAATAAAACTCATGCGCTTCCTGATGAGCAAAGGTTTCGAACAGGGAGTGATACAAAGGGTGATGAAGAAAGTTTTGTAAATTGCTTTTAAGTACAATAGTGTAAATGACTAAAAAAGATAAGATATTTTTTCTTGGTTTCATTTTTAGATCATCAATGTATGTTGGTCTTGAAGAGAAAAACAGAATTGTATCTTTTGTTTTTGGTTATGAAATCGGTAGAAGCAGCAAATGCGATTTCACCACCTTATTAAAAAAGCACTTTGAGGATAAATTGTCGATTAAATATGACTCATCTGGTTGGCCAGGACAAATACAAAAATACACTGACAAAAAGGGATTAAGCTGGATAAGAGTATTCAAGCAAGAGGCACTTGAAATTCTGGCGTCTGAAGAAGCCGGGGGTTTGGATGAAGAAGCGAAAAAAGTATTTAAAAAGTACATTCTTTTTTTAGTAGATAAAATTGAAGCTGGTACTAATTACTCTTTTAATCAGGATTGGATCGACGACTGGAATATCTTTTGTACTTCAAAAAATGATTGGTTCAAAGATTTCTGGACTGATGANNCTAAAGCAGATTTTAGAAATTCTCAACCGCTTACAGCTACAAAAGAACTACTTAAACTAAAAGCCAAGTTTACGCAAAAAAGCAACAAGGTTTGATTTCACATTATGAAATCACTATACCAACTTTACAATAGCAGCAACAATAGCTATAGCAGCGGCTAATATGCCCCCTAAGCGGATAAGCAAACGGTACTCTAATTCACGCAGGTCGCGTTTGGTCGCGATCTGGTTTTCAAACATATCTGCAAGGGCTTCTGCCTGTATCTCAGCCTGCTGCTCAGTAAATCCTGCAGCTTTGAGTTTTTTCGCATACTCCAATGTATCAAATACAATAGCTCTTTCCATATTACAAATATAAACAAAATATGAAGGTATATGCAAATCCCAAGCTCAGAATTCGGAATTGAATAGTTTCCCTATTTAAGTTAATTTTGATCTCAGATCATGCTCACCGAACTCAAACAGAAGTATAAAGAAATAGAACTCAGGCTCCATCCTGACTGCAAAGCGCTATTGGATAACTGGAAAGCTGTCAAAGAAAAATACGCCGCCGATACATTTGCCTTTGATGTGCGGGGCAAAGTGGTGCAGCTCCCGCTGACATACAAAAGTCTGTCAGGCACGAGTATCAAAAAAGTTTATTTGCCCAGGTATAATGACTGGGGTGACATACTAAAGTGGCAGCTCCAGGAGAATGTACCTGGTGAATTCCCATACACAGCAGGTGTATTCCCGCTCAAGCGTGATGGTGAAGATCCGACTAGGATGTTCGCCGGTGAGGGTGGCCCCGAGCGCACTAATAAGCGTTTTCACTATGTCTCTCTAGGACAGCCCGCTATCAGGCTCTCGACGGCATTTGATTCGGTCACGCTCTATGGCGAGGACCCAGATCACCGCCCGGATATATATGGGAAAATAGGCAATAGTGGCGTAAGCATCGCCACAGTCGACGATGCCAAAAAACTATACAGCGGTTTTGACCTCTGCGATCCTAAGACCTCTGTATCTATGACCATCAATGGCCCGGCACCTATCATACTGGCATTCTTTATGAATGCAGCAGTAGATCAGGAGTGCGAGAAACATATCAAAGAAAAAGGCCTGGAGAAAGAAGTAACTGCTAAACTCAAAGAAATATTCAGAGGCCATACTGCTCCTTCATACAATGGTGACCTGCCAGCGGGAAATGACGGACTCGGGCTCAGGCTACTAGGTTTATCAGGCGATCAGGTCCTGCCCGCAGATGTATATGAGAAGATCAGGGCAAAGGCTTTATCATCTGCTCGCGGTACAGTACAGGCCGACATACTAAAAGAAGACCAGGCACAGAATACCTGCATCTTCTCCACTGAGTTTGCGCTGAAGATGATGGGAGATGTGCAGGAGTATTTTATCCATAATAAAGTTCGCAATTTCTACTCTGTCTCTATCTCCGGCTACCACATCGCAGAGGCAGGAGCCAATCCGATCACGCAGCTGGCTTTTACCTTGTCTAATGGTTTTACCTTTGTAGAGTATTACCTGAGTCGAGGAATGAATATCGATGACTTCGCGCCTAACCTGTCTTTCTTT
>PLSN01000475.1 GCA_003165135.1 Bacteroidota bacterium | reverse complement strand
GAAGCTTGACCACTTCGCGGCGATAGTAAGAAAAGATGGTAACCGGTTTCTTACAAAGGATCCGACTCCATAGACCAGATACACCCCATACGTATGATGCAGGGAGGAAGGGCTGAACTAGTCAATGACGTGTCTACCTATCCCTCATCGGTACGTGTGCTATCGACAGATGGTAAATATGCTACTAATACCGGCGACCTCGCAGGGCTCAATACAGGCGCGATCAGACAGCTGAGACGGGAAACAAAAACTCATGATGAAGCGCAGGATGCACGTATCGCTCGCCTGGAGAACCTTGTCTCACAACTCACAGGCAAGGCACTAGATGAGATGGAGTTTACTGCGACATCTATAGCATATAAAGATGTCGATAGTTATTTCATCGTCGATGCGCGTATCAAGCCAAGTTCTGTCATCACGATATCAGGACTCTCAGGCTATGAGATCGTCAAACAAAGTGATGGTGGTTTTGGTATTAGATTCAGCAAAGCACCTAGTAGTGATATCAAGTTTACTTATTCGGCTAAGTATTGATACATTTCAATACAACAATCTTTTCGAAATCTTAGACTCTTCATCACCGCGCCTCTGCGGTTTCAATGCATTTATCTCTTTTTGCGGTTTCGCGCTTTTGCGAGCAAAAATATTTTTCATCATCGCAGCCACATATTGGCATTTTTTCACAGACAAGTCATATCATTTGTTGCTTTAGGGGCTGGTTAACATCTTTTTACAACCTCGCAATATGTTAAAACCTAAATTCGCTCTCCCAAAAATACACATTCAATGGAAGTAATATCATCATCCCCATCGGTGGACATATCCGCCCTGAACGACAAGATCGGTAGAGAGAGTTCTTTTATAGATGTACTCAACATGGAACTCGGCAAGGCTGTGGTAGGCCAGAAATATATGGTCGAGCGCCTGCTACTGGCAGTATTAGCAAACGGTCACATATTATTAGAAGGTGTCCCGGGCCTGGCCAAGACCCTTGCTATCAAATCCCTGGCGGCTACAGTCCACGCAGGTTTCTCGAGGATACAGTTTACCCCCGACCTCCTGCCTGCCGACCTGATCGGCACCATGATCTTTAATCAAAAGGCTAATGATTTTACTGTAAAGAAAGGTCCAATATTCTCCAATTTCATCCTTGCGGATGAGATCAACCGTGCCCCCGCCAAGGTGCNNACCCAGAACCCGATCGAGCAGGAAGGTACCTATCCGCTGCCTGAAGCGCAGGTGGACCGTTTCATGCTGAAGGTAGTGGTGACATACCCCAAGAAAGAAGAAGAGCAGATGATCATCCGCCAGAATATGTCATTCAGCGCACCACAGATCAATCCTGTCATTTCTAAAGAGGCTCTTGTGACAGCCCGTAGGACTGTTCGCGAAGTATATATGGATGAAAAGATCGAGCGCTATATACTCGATATCGTTTTCGCCACTCGCAAACCGGAAGACTATAAACTCAAAAAATTAAAACCGCTTATCAGTTATGGCGGCTCTCCGCGTGCCAGCATCAACCTCGCTCTGGCTGCCAAGGCATATGCCTTTATCAAACGTCGTGGATATGTGATACCTGAGGACATCCGTGCAGTCTGCTATGATGTGCTCCGCCATAGGATAGGCCTGACATATGAGGCAGAGGCTGAAAATATGACCTCGGAGGAAATCATTAGTGAGATCCTAAATACAGTTGAGGTACCATAGGAGGTGGCAGTTGACTGGTGGCTGGTGACAGGAAATACAAAATAAATTTTGAAGAAGAATATACCAAATGGCTATTTACAAGACATTTAAGGATTTGGATGCTTGGAAAGAATCAAGAAAGTTAGTCAAATCAATTTATCTGGCTACTGCTTCTTTTCCGAAAGAAGAAGAATTTGGCATTAAGTTGCAAATGAGAAGAGCGGCAATCTCTGTTATATCAAATATCGCAGAAGGTTATGGACGGCAGTATAAAAAGGAATCAATTCAATTTATGTTTATGTCAAAAGGTTCACTAAATGAATTGGAGGCCCAGTTGACAGTATCTGAAGATTTAAATTTTCTAACTGATCAAGCTGTGAATTCCTTGATTGAACAAATTGAGGTTTCAAGAAAGCTGTTATCAGGATATATTAATTATTTGGAAAAGGCAGAGTTGAAATAATTATGGCACTATCCGAAAATAAAAATTCTGCTGTCAAGCCCAGCCAACAGCCAACAGTCAACAGCCAACAGACTGATAAGCAGAAAAAACTGCGCCGCATTGAGATCAAGACGCGCAAGTTATCTAATCAGGTCTTCTCGGGCAGTTATCACTCTGCCTTCAAAGGTCGCGGTATGTCATTCAGTGAGGTGCGCGAATACCAATATGGCGACGATATCAGGTCTATAGATTGGAATGTCACTGCCCGTGCAGGTAAGCCGTTCATAAAAGTATTTGAAGAGGAACGCGAGCTGACCTTGATGCTGCTGATAGATGTGAGCCGGTCTACACTTTTCGGTACACAGACAGAATTTAAAAAGGAGATCATCGAGATCATCAGTGGAATACTGGCTTTCTCTGCTATTACAAATAATGACAAAGTGGGTGTGATATTTTTTAGTGATAAAGTGGAGCGCTTTATCCCCGCCAAAAAAGGCAAGTCGCATATCATGCGCATTATATCTGAGATAGATGGCTTTGACTCCAAAGAGCCTGGTACCAGCATAGCTGAAGCCTTGAAGTATTTTAATAATGTCAATAAGAAGAAGAGCATAGCCTTTTTGATATCAGACTTTATGACCACCGAAGATTTCACCAAAGAGCTCAATGTATCTGCACGTAAGCATGACTTCATCGGCATACAGATATATGACAAGCGCTCACGAATGATGGAAAATGTCGGAACTGTATTGATCAAAGATGCCGAATCAGGTGCTGAGTTTTTTGCAGACACGTCAAACCCTAAACTGCGCATGCAGATACAGAAGTCTTTTGATGAGCAGCAGAAAAAAACGAAAGAATTGTTTGGCAAGTCAGGCTCGCAATATGTGAGCATTGACACCACTGCCAACTATGTGACCGCACTGATGAAAATGTTTAAAGAAAGAGAGATAAAGAGATAATGCAGGCGATCAAAAATATAAAAGCGGTTTTGCATATAGTATTGGTCTCAATACTCATGTCTCAATACTCATGTCTGTCTGCGCA
>PLSN01000069.1:2077-2998 GCA_003165135.1 Bacteroidota bacterium | reverse complement strand
CAATCGATAAAAACCATGTACAAAAAAATTCTCTTTTTAGTTTTTGTCCTGCCAATGTCCTTTCCAGTATTCTCACAGTATAATTACAATGCCGGATATGCTGTGGTATATAATATCCTTAATACCCAATGTTCGAATACCGGCTGCCATAGTGCGGCATCTGGCAGTACATTGAGGTTTGATACCACTGCAGCGGCTGTATATGCAGAGATACTCAATCAGCCTCCGGTGAATATAGGTGCTCAGCAGAGAGGCGAACAGCTGGTATGGATGGATCAGCCCTATCAGAGCTATCTGCTCAAGAAAGCAGGCAGCTGGTTTGATACAGACCTGGGCCTGCCAATTGGCGAACCTGATTCTGCGGCACACTCTCAGGCCAGTACAGGACTAACCAATATACAGGTGGAGTATATCCGCCAGTGGATCATGGATAGCGCAGCTCAGGTTACAAATAATATTGACACTACGATCATCAATGCCTATTATACAGATACCGCAGCAGGCCCCTTTTCACCTAAACTGCCACAACTGCCTGCAGGTACCGGAATACAGTTGCGTGATGGGCCTTTCTTTTTACGCAATACTGCCGGAAGTAATCAGGTGGAATACCTGCTGATGAATCAGGTCAATTTTCCGTCAGATCAGGAGGCTTATGATATGAACCTTCAGATGACATCTTTCTCTCATCATTTTATCCTCTTTACTTTTGATGACTCTGTAGATGCAATGGCGAAAGCAACAGGATTGAGAGAGGTGACACTCAGCATAGGCAATACGGTCTCGCCTTTTGACGGCAACAAATCTGTCTGTTCAGTCTGGGTATACTCTCAGGATATCACCCTGCCCAATCAGACTGCTTTCTTCTGGCCCCAGAAATCCTATTTTGATCTGGATTTCCATATGCTCAACTATAGTACATAT
>PLSN01000069.1:0-2069 GCA_003165135.1 Bacteroidota bacterium | reverse complement strand
CACTATAATTCAATTCTGGCCCACTCTACCAGTGTATGCATAGATGAGGACCAGGACAATGGCAGCGGTGCCAGCGGAAGCATGTCAGGGAATGACAGTATCAGGTATATATGGATGATCAATTCGCATACGCATAAGATGGGCGTTGGTTTTAATATACATACCTTTAAGGCTGACCCGAACCAAATTCAGTATATCTATTCATCAAATGACTTCGGCCCCGATACTATATACAATGGTTTCCTGAGCTATAATAGCCCTCAGGGGGTCACTAATCTGGGATATTATAACTGGGAGCACCCGCCTCTTGAATATTTCCCTAATCTTTTGCCGATCAACTATAAGACATCAGGCCTGATAGCGGAGACCACTTATCAGAATGATTCCAGTTTTGATCAGACATTCGGTTTTACTACCGCTCAAGAGATGCAGTTATTCTATTACCTGTATGTCACTACAGTGCCAACTGGCCTGAACGTAGGGGTGAATAATGTACCCAATACTTCTTTTGATTTCAAAGTATACCCTAACCCGATGGCGGGCAGAGGCACAATATCCTATAACCTCTCTGAACCGGCTATGGTCAATGCTACAGTCACTGACATCACCGGTAAGGAAATATCTGTGCTGAAAGATGAGAAAGAGCAATCAGGCAATTACAGCATGGACATTACAAATGGGAAGACCTTGTCTGCTGGTATGTATTTTGCTAAACTGACTGTGAACGGGCAGCAGTACACTAAGAAATTCATAGTCGAGTAAAGTCTGACTATTCAAAATCAAAGCCCTTGTATCAGCAGGGGCTTTTTTTGTTGTGCATTATGATAACGAATTCGACGTTGTACTACTTGACAACCAGCTAGTTATATGACGAAAGTCATTTGCAGAAAGGGGGCATGTTTTTATTTTTAGGCACTTAAAAAAATAAAAACCATGTATAAAAAAGGGCTCTTTTTGTCTTTTGTGCTTATGATTTCGGCATCTGTTTTCTCGCAGTATAATTATAATGCGGGATATGCTGTGGTGTACAATATCCTTAATACAGAATGCTCAAGTGCGGGATGCCACAGTGCGGCATCTGGCAGTATATTGAGGTTTGACACCACTGCCGGAGCTGTATTTACTGAGATATTCAATCAGCCTCCTGTGAATATTGCGGCCCAACAAAGGGGAGAGCGTATCGTATGGATGGACCAGCCTTATCAGAGCTATCTGCTCAAGAAAGCCGGGAGTTGGTTTGATACTGATCTTGCGCTTCCTGTCGGTGAGCCGGACTCTGCAGCTCATTCACAGGCCAGCACAGGCCTGACAAATATCCAGGTGGAGTACATCCGCCAGTGGATTATGGACAGCGCTGCACAGTTCACCCCAAATATCGATACTGTGATCATTGATGCATATTATAATGACACGACAAGCGGGCCCTTTTCACCAAAAATGTCTCAGCCAGCTGCAGGCACTGGTATCCAATGGCGTTATGGGCCTTTCTTTCTGAGAAATACAGCCGGCAATAATCAGGTAGAGTATATGCTGATGAACCAGATCAACTTCCCCACAGATCAGGAGGTTACCGGCCTCAATCTGGAGATGACATCATTCTCTCACCATTTTATCCTTTTTACTTTTGATGATTCTGCCTCGGCTTTTGCGAAAGCAGTCGGGTTGAGGCAGGTGATCCTGAGTGCTTCAAATACTGTTTCACCTTTTGATGGAAATAAAACAGTGGCATCTGCCTGGGTATATTCTCAGGACATAGAGTTGCCTACTCAGACCGCTTTCTTCTGGCCGCATCCGACATATATCGATCTGGATTTTCATATGCTCAATTACAGCACTTATCCCATTCTTCCTTTTGATGTCTATATCAATATCGCGACAGGTCCCCGTAATGTAAATGACAATACGATTCAAATGAAAGCGTATTTGAATAATAATACTTCGCTCGGTGCTATAGACCTGAACCCGCCATATTATCTCAACCTGATACCACCACACACGACGAGCCGTTGTATAGATGAGGACCAAAGCAACGGCAAGGATGGCATGAGGTATCTCTGGATGCTCAACTC
>PLSN01000241.1 GCA_003165135.1 Bacteroidota bacterium | reverse complement strand
TGGCTTTGTCTTCTGACTTTGATATGATGAGATTTGGTCTGAGAGTGGTGATATACAGCACACCTGTCATAATAACGACTGCCAATAGTAGGAGGACCAGACCCAGTATTTTTTTCATTTGCTTTTAAAAATCAGTAAATGCAAATATGGCATAATAAAAATGAATTTTTGTTTTTCAACCTAGTGGGGTTTTTGATTNNATCATCTGAACAAAAAAGGTTACAATATTGTAAAAAATAGTAAACTAACCTGGCCGGACTTGTTGACTTGCCGACCATTTCCTATATTTGCACATGGCAATAAGAAATACAACCGCTGATCGCTTCTCAGTCGAGGGGATCACATTCGATGACGTACTGCTGCTTCCGGGCTATTCTGAGGTCCTTCCACGCGAAGTAAATATCAGGACAAAACTTACCAGAAATTTAGACATCAACGTTCCCATAGTGTCATCTGCTATGGATACTGTGACAGAATATGCAATGGCGATAGCGATAGCCCGTGAGGGTGGTATCGGCATCCTGCATAAGAATATGTCCATAGATAAACAGGCCGAGCAGGTCAGGCGGGTGAAACGTGCAGACTCCGGGTTGATCATAGACCCGATAACACTCCTCGTGAATGCCACAGTGGGAGATGCGATGAAGCTAATGACGGAAAACAAGATCGGAGGTATACCTATAGTGAATAAGCAAAACCAGCTGGTAGGTATCCTGACCAATCGCGACCTACGTTTTGAGAAAAACAGAAAAAAACTCGTCAGCGAGGTCATGACAACAGAACACCTGATCACCGCACCAAAAGGCACTGACCTTAAGAAAGCTGAAATCATTCTGGAGAAATATAAGATCGAAAAACTGCCTGTGGTGGATAGCAAAGGGTTTTTGGTCGGCCTGATCACCTATAAAGATATCCTTAAGGTTCGCAATAACCCTAACAGCAGCAAAGACCTCATGGGCCGTCTGCTCTGCGGCGCGGCAGTGGGAGTGACTGCAGATATACTGGANNATAAAAAAAGTAAAAAAGACATACAGGAATCTCGAAATAATAGGTGGCAATATAGCCACTGAAGCCGGGGCTAAAGCCCTGATAGATGCCGGTGTGGATGGTGTGAAAGTGGGCGTAGGCCCGGGTTCTATCTGTACTACCCGTATCGTAGCAGGCGTAGGTGTACCGCAACTCTCCGCCATTGCTAATGCAGCAAAGGCTGCCTCAAAAAAGGGTGTGCCGATCATAGCAGATGGTGGCATACGCTATACAGGCGATGTCGTGAAGGCGCTCGCAGCGGGAGCTGACACGATCATGGCTGGGGGCATATTCGCCGGTACGGATGAGTCTCCGGGCGAGACGATCCTCTTCGAAGGTCGTAAGTTCAAATCGTATCGCGGTATGGGCTCTGTCGAGGCAATGCAGGAAGGTTCGAAAGACCGCTATTTTCAGGATGCAGAGGACGATATCAAGAAGCTCGTTCCGGAAGGTATCGTAGGCCGTGTGGCCTTCAAAGGTGCAGTCGCAGAGGTGATCTATCAGTATATCGGCGGCCTTCGCGCAGGCATGGGCTACTGTGGTGCTAAAACTATCAAAGACCTTCAGAAGGCAGAGTTCGTGCGCATCACATCGGCTGGCATCAATGAATCGCATCCGCACGATGTGACCATTACTAAGGAGAGCCCGAATTATAGTCGCAAATAAATTATTTTCATGAATATCGAGTCCCTGCGTGAATTTTGCTTATCACTGCCTCATGTTACGGAGGATGTTAAATGGGGAGCAGATATATGTTTCAGCATAGGCGGTAAGATGTTTTGCGTATCCGGGTTCAGCCAGCCGATACATGTTTCATTAAAAGTCAGTGACGAAGAGTTTGAAGAAATGTCGTCACGTCGTGGCTTCATACCAGCACCATATGTTGCACGTTACAAATGGGTATTAATAGCAGAAGACGCTGGACTGACAGACAAACAATGGAAGCATTATGTCACACAGTCATATGAATTAGTAAAAGCCAAACTGCCAAAAAAGGTCCAGAAAGAATTAAAATAAAACCGTGATACACAGGAAAACATTTATCCCTTTTGAAGACCCCAAAGTTGATCTGACAGAGTATCTGATAGGCATCATGGAGGACGCCAGAACTACGACATTGCAGCGAGTACAGGGAATAAGTGTGGAGGAATTGGATTGGCAGTATGCTGAAGGATGGAATTCGATCGGTGCTTTACTTGCTCATGTTATTTCCTGCGAAAACTTCTTCAGGATATATTTTGTCGAAAGAAGAGCGCTTACAAAGGATGAAGAGGAAAAATGGATGCCTGGCCTGGAGTTAGGGAAATTTGTACCATCCCTTATCTGTGGCAAGCCTATTGAAGTATATATAGAGGAAATGTCTGCATCGCGTAAGACAATGTTTGAACAGATCAGGCTATTGAGCAGGGAGGATTTCATAAAGCCAAGAATGGGAAGTTATGATCCGGTGACTGGGTACAATCTCGCATGGGGGTTGTACCACAATGCAGAGGATGAAGTACATCACAGAGGGCAGATATCTATTCTCCGGAAAATATATAAAACCCAGTCACAGAGAATTTCATAGCTAAACCTATTTTTGTATTATCTCACTACTAAATACTCGGTACTCAATATTATATTTGACCCATGCAGGATATTTTTGACAAAGCAAATGCTGTACTCGCAGCCATCAATGATTCCCGACCCTCAAACGCAGAGGAGCTGGAGGTTTTTCGCATCCAATATCTGGGAACGAAGAATGTATTGAAAGATCTCTTTGGGGCTATGGTGCAGCTACCGGGTGATAAGAAGAAAGAATACGGCCAGCTGATGAATACTCTCAAAGCTGTTGCGGAGGCTAAGTTTGGATGAACTGCCACAACTACTAAACGTCATTAAAGGTGACTTAAGTTTGGTCGGTCCACGCCCCTTATTAATGGAATATTTGCCGCTCTACTCACCAGTGCAGGCCCGACGTCACGAAGTGCTTCCAGGAATAACCGGTTGGGCTCAGGTTAATGGGCGTAATGCCCTCAGTTGGGAAGAAAAATTCAAGCTC
>PLSN01000331.1 GCA_003165135.1 Bacteroidota bacterium | reverse complement strand
AGTCGTATTTCACGGGATCTGTCGGGTCAAACTGCCGGAGTGCTTCTGTTAGTTCGAGTACCGTCTGCCAGTCAGTTTGCTTGCGGGTGATGAGGCCTAGCTTTCTCGCATGTCTCTCTACATGCACATCGAGCGGGCAGAGGAGTTGTGATGGTTTGATTTTTTTCCAGATACCGAAATCTACTTTTGACTTATCATGTCGCACCATCCAGCGGAGGTACATATTCAGTCGTTTGCAGGTAGACTTTCGGATAGGGGTGGGGATGTGCTTTTTGGTACGATGCGGATGATCGTCGAGAGAAAAAAAGATGTCATGAAAGCCAACTAACGCCGACTCTGTATGAAGCGATTTCTTAGAAAGGGATTTTACAAAAGCCTCTTCAAGGGAATCATGCCCGGTATAAAACCATCTGAAGAACTCAATGAAATAGAGCAGGTCGGTGTCATTAAAAGTGCGGTGCTTGAAGCCGAGAAATTTTTTCAGGTCTTGCTCCTGATGATTGATCATAAAATCATGCGGACTCTCATCCATCCATTCCATGAGGCGGTTTGTATTGCGAATGATAGTGATCCGTTGCCCCCAGCCCAGTGTAGCAGCAAAGAATCCTGCGATTTCTATGTCCTGTTTCTTTGTGAAACGGTGAGGGATATTGACAGGATCATTTTCGATAAAAGAAGGCCTGTTATACTCCTTATATTTCTGCTCCAATAGCTCAAAGACCTTATCTTTTTCGACTTTCTTTTTCATTTATTTCAATGCCTGCTTCAAATCCTCTATCAGGTCCTCAATGTCCTCCACACCTACAGATAGCCGCAGGAGGTTATCTACCACACCTACACGCTCACGTTCTGCTTTAGGAATAGAGGCGTGGGTCATCGTAGCGGGATGATTGATAAGGGACTCGACACCGCCGAGCGACTCTGCTAGTGAGAAAACATGAAATGACGATGCGACCTTGAATGTTTCTTCAATCGATGCATCCCGCAATACGATAGAGATCATGCCACCGTAGTCGCGCATCTGTCTCATTGCGATAGCATGGTTAGGATGGTCTTCGAAGCCCGGCCAGTATATCTTTGAGATACGAGGATGGCCTTTGAGAAACTCGGCCACCTTTCTTCCATTGAAGCAATGTCGCTCCATACGCAGGTGCAGGGTTTTGATGCCGCGCATCACCAGAAAAGAATCCATTGGCCCCGGTGTAGCGCCGCATGAGTTGTGAATGAAGGACAGATCCGCATATAGCTTTTCATCATTCACTACGAGAGCACCCATTACTACATCGCTGTGGCCTCCGAGGTACTTAGTGACAGAATGCATCACGATGTCTGCCCCCAGATTGAGCGGATTCTGGAGATATGGCGATGCGAAAGTATTGTCGACAGCGAGTATGATATTATTTTCCTTGGCGATCCTGGCACATGCCTCGATGTCTATGATCTGCATGGTGGGATTGGTCGGTGTTTCTGCCCAAATGAGCTTTGTGTTGGCATTGACATGTTTGCGGATATTATCAGTATCAGTCATGTTGATGAAGTGAAACTTGATGCCATAAGGCGCGAAGACTTTTGTGAACATTCGGTATGAGCCGCCATAGAGGTCATCGCCTGTAATAACCTCGTCACCGGGACGAAGTATCTTGATCACTGCATCAGTAGCGCCCATGCCTGAGGAGAAGCACAGACAATACTTGCCGTCTTCGAGGGCTGCTATATTTTTCTCCAGCGCCGAACGGGTTGGGTTTTTGCTNNAGGTCGAGGTCTGGTATATGGGGGTCATGATGGCCCCGGTAGTTGGATCCGGCTCTGCTCCGGCATGTATGGCTTTAGTTCCGAATTTCATTATTGTGAATTTTGAGAAGGCTAAATTACTCCTAAAAACCAAAGTACTGCAATTGTATTTCCACATAAGAAGAAATTGGGAAAGATGAAATATCACTAGTGTCCGATTAAATTTATATTGGGTCAATTTGATCTTATTTCTCGTTTTTGATTTTGTCAGATAAGTTTTGAAACTATTGATTTCATTAAGTTTTTCAAAAAGGACAATGCTTTGGGTTTGTAATATTTTGATAATTAAACTATGAACTCATTTGAAATCGTCACCGTTACAAAAGCACTTGTTTTCTTCATCTATAAAGCATTTCATAACAGAATTATTAATTTAACCGGACACTAGTGATGAAATATTGCGAATTAAAATTTGCATTATTCGCACAATATTGCTAAATTTGTACCTGAAAGATGAATGTATTTTGACGATGGCCATATTTTATAATAGAAATCTAGCTGTCCGATATAGAAGCAAATCTTTTTATTATCAATATGTCGTAATGCGCCGAACATACCGCTCCTATGGAGCTTTGGAATTTTAAACTACATTTTGCTACAAACAGCCCATCCCGATGGGATTACCGAAACAGCCCCAGCAGGGCAAACTGTTTATAGATCAAACGTACCGTCGAATAAATAGCCCTGGAGGGGCGGCCTATATCGGACGGGTTTTATAACACAGACAATCAAAAAGTAAAATCAATGGAGAAAATAGGAATATTAGTGATTTGTCAAGACGCTCCAAGAGGGAGATTCTGTAGTTTCAATTATGCATGTATTTATTTCAACTTTTAAATAATTATATGCATAAATATATTGTAAATAATTGTTTAACTTTTATAGCAAAATTCACCCAATAGTTGAAAATATGGATTAATTATATGTATAATCGAAAAAATTAACACCCGGACAGAAAGCAAAAAATCGCAAAAAGGACAGCTGTTATTTTTTATTTATATTTATGGAAATAACAGATATGACATACTCACTCATCACAGGCGCAAGCAAAGGGATCGGCAAGGCTATCGCCTATGAGCTAGCCGCTCAAGGCAGGAACCTGATACTGGTGGCGCGCTCAGAGGACCTGCTGGAGAAACTCGCAAAAGAACTATCCGGAAGAAAGATCAATGTCAAATATCTGGCTACGGACCTGCTTGATGAGGATGCAGCAAAACTGCTGTTTGATTGGATGGAGATACAAAACCTGAATGTAGATACCCTGATCAATAATGCCGGGTTCGGGCAATATGGCAAATTCATGGATAATCCTATCGAAAAACACATGCAGGTCATGCACCTCAATATGGATGCTATGGTGACGATGGCATATGAATTTCTGAAGCGTACTGACGGCAACCAGCGCAGATATATATTGAATACTGTGAGCACGGCGGCTTTTCAACCAGTGCCATATATGGCTATCTATTCTGCGACTAAGTCGTTTATGTTATCTTTCTCGCGTGCGCTCAGATATGAGGTCAGGCCGCAGAATGTCTATGTCACAGCCTTGTGCCCCGGAGCGACGGAGAGTGAGTTTTCATCCAGTGCAGGTATCTATAAGCTGGCGGAGAAGAATGCGAGATTCTATATGACATCGGAATCTGTAGCTAAAGCGGGTGTCAATGGCCTGTGGAAGAATAAGTCCGTAGTGATACCCGGCCTGATGAATAAACTCTCTACCATAGCCGTGAACCTAACCCCGCAGGACCTCGCCACCGCTATGTCGGCGAATATCTTTAAGAATAATTGAGATTAGCTTGATGAGTTAATATTTACATATTTTATACAGAATAGAAATATTGGATTATGACAAAATTCATAAATGACATTAAGCTTGATGAAACAAATGAGGAGTTTAATCAGGCTACAGAATTTGTTAAGAATACTGATAAAAACATTTATCTAACGGGAAAGGCAGGTACAGGGAAAACGACTTTCTTGAAAAATATAAAATCGATTACTGATAAAAATACTATTGTTTTAGCACCAACTGGTATTGCCGCTATTAATGCTACTGGTGTTACAATAAATTCATTCTTTCAAATTCCGTTTGGACCATTTGTGCCTAATGATAAAAGACTACGGACAAGTAAAGATTTTGGTGATACGGATAACACTACTATTTATAGCACTTTTAGGTATCGCAGCGAGAAAAAGGCAATCATTGAGGCGATGGAAGTTCTAATTATTGATGAAGTATCAATGGTTAGATGTGATACCCTTGATGTAATAGATCGAATACTTAAAGTTTTCAGAAAAAAAACACATTTGCCTTTTGGGGGAGTCCAAGTAATACTAATAGGTGATGTATTTCAACTACCTCCGATTGCAGGGGAATGGGATATTTTAATTAAGTTTTATGAAAGCAAGTTCTTTTTTAGCTCAAGAATAATGCGTGAACTTATTGAAAACAAGAATTACGTTCATTTCGAATTAAAAAAGATATACAGACAAACAGAGATTGACTTTATCAACCTATTAAATAGAATTCGAATTAATGATGTTCTTGATTCAGACTTAATGATCCTTGATAAGAAATATGACCCTATATTCTCCCCTAAGATTGAGGAGGACTATATCATTTTATCTACTCATAACTTTAAGGTAGATCAAACAAACAATACTAAATTAGGCCAATTAAAGACTGATTTAATAACTTACTCAGGTGAAATACAAGGAGAGTTTCCAAAGGATACTACAGGAAATTATGTTCTGCCTACGGAATTGGAACTTAAACTTAAAATTGGTGCACAAATAATGTTTCTAAAAAACGACTCGGGAGAGTACAAGAAATATTATAACGGGAAAATTGGAAGAATCAAATCTCTAAAGGAAAACGAGATTATAGTTGAATTTGATGATGAGACTAATGTAAAGGTAGAAAAAGCTGAGTGGTACAATATTGAATATAGGTGGAATTCCGATGAAAAGCGAATTGATGAAAAAATCAAAGGGACATTTACTCAATACCCCTTGAAACTTGCCTGGGCCATAACGGTTCATAAAAGTCAAGGCTTAACATTTAGCAAAGTAATTGCAGACTTAGGGAGTGCCTTTGAAGATGGGCAAGTATATGTTGCTCTTAGCCGATGTAGTAACTTCAATGGCTTGCATTTAAAAACGAAAATCACCAGAAATGCAATAAATGCAAATTCCCATGCGATTGAATTTGCCAAGAACGAAACTCCTCAAACTCTTGTCATTCAACAATTAGCAGAAGGCAAGGCTGATTTTTATTACAAAAAAAGTCGCGATGCAATAAGAGGATCGAATTTCTTATTGGCCTTTGAATATTTTCTTGAAGCGAAAAAATTCAGAAATGATATCGAATTGCCGATCTTCAAAAGGTATTTTATTGCATATGCACTCCGGCTTAATTCATATCAAAGATCTTACTATTTTATTCTTAAAGAATTACTAAAATCAAAAGAAAACAATAGCAAACTGGATTTAATTAATAAAAGTCAAACTTCTTTGATTGAAGAACAAAATGATAGTATAAAGATAATATCAGCAAGGATTGCTGAGGTGGAGAGCAATAGTAAGGATTTTAAAAAGCAAATTTCAGAATCACAACTGAAGCATCAACAAGTCACTATAGACCTTTCCAAGTCCAATTTGAAGATAATTGAAAGAGAAAAGAGAATACAGCAACTTGAAGAGAACATAAAGGCTAAAGATGCCGAAATATATACACTGAAAAATCTAAAATGGCACCAAAGGCTTTTGGGTATAAAGTGAATATCCTTTCGTTGTTTTTGATGATTTCAGTTAATAAACGATTTCATTATCAATTATAAATTAAAACGCCCTGCTGATCCCTAATACCCATCTGAATTTGACATACTGCTGGTCGCCATATGGTGTACTTGAGATGGCAAACGGTACATCAAAACGGAATGTAAGCGGCTTGATATCCTGCAGGAAGCCCCACTTCTTGATGGTCCATGCCACACCCACTCCGGCATCAAGGCGCACGTGCGATAGTTCCTGCTGATTCTGTGAATTGGTATAAGCGATAGCACCTAAGTCGCCAAAGAGATAAGTGTTGAGCGCAAAAAGGTCTTTGAGTTTTTGGTTCTTGACAGGTACGATACGGTTGAAGTCCAGCTCGCCATTCACTGCGAAACCCGAAGCACCCTTGTAGGCATAAACAGTTTGTCCATATTTATCCGTTTCGGTCATGGCATATCCTGCATAGCCTCTGAGGTCAAGCCCACCGCCATACTGGAGGTGATTAACATCAGCACCATACCCGCTCCATTGCTGCGGTGCAAACCCGGCAGACCGCATGTACTTATTGTCCATCATGTCTTCTTCATTAGCTCCTGCGGCGTAGAGTGCGGACTCACTGGGCAGGTTGCCACCCATTCCTATGCGGCCATAGATGCGGGTGCGCATATCAAACTTCCAGAAAGCCTGCCTGTCGACATGTATGATCTCAAGATAGTTATAGCTGCCTGTCCCTTCTGCTGCCGAGCGGAGATGGGCAGTGACATAGCCTGATTCATTTGGTACATTGTACGTATAGGTGGCTGACACATTAAGCGAAGCGTTGATCTTATTAGGCCCGTCCCAGTATGTGTTCCATTCTGTTTGGTTGATGAGATAGTCGCTCCATACACTTTTAGGGCGGGTGAATGCTTTCAAATTAATATCCAATGAGAAGCCTTTTGGCAATGTATTTACGATACCAAACTTGTACATCTCATAACCATCGAGCCAGCGCGACTGAAAGTAGAAGGATGTATTTTTCATGACCTTATTGAGTGGAGTGGAGTAGCTGAACATATATGACACCCATCCTGCCTGCTTGAGGTCAGCAGTAGGATAGTGATAAGCGCCATCCTGAGCGAGATGCGTATTGAACCAGATAGTAAAATCAAATTTATGCTTCAGGTTAAAGTAGTTTCCTTTGATGTTGTAGCCTAGTTTAAATCCATCGTAAGAGTTGTACCACAGGTCAGGGCGCATCCATATGCGGTATTTCTTCCAACTGGTCGGGGGCAGTATGTGAGAATCAAATCTGACTTCGACCTTGTCGCGCCAGCTATTGTCAAAGTCATTGATGTCAGCCAGCCTTCCACTAGGGTCGATGATGACGTTTTTTACACCGCCCGGGATTGTGACCGTAGCAGTATAGGTTGGCTGTAACTTGTCCCATCCATACCACTTAGGCAGCACAGAGTCCCTGCTGCTTTGAAACTCAGGCTTAGTGTGAGGTGCATCGAGTTTTTGGTGAAGGTCCTTTTCATACCATGTGTTTGGAATGAGATAATCATAGGCAGAATCTTTTTTGGAAACAACACGCAGGTCAATCGGCATCTGCATACGGCCTTTACGTTTCAATTTGATCTTGTATTGATCTTTGTCCTTGCCTTTTTTGACAGAAGCTATTTTGTAATCAATATTCTTAGTTGTTTCTATCCATTCATCAAAGAACCAATTTAGGTCTATGTGGGTAAACTGAATAACTGAGTTGCGGAAGTCCTCAGGATATGGATGGCACATTTTCCATTGCGCCACATAGTGTTTCATCGCTGCTTTGAAGACTGAATCACCCAGCACATACTGGAGATTGTAGAGCATGGTAGCTGTTTTGTAATACACATGTCCATAGCCGCCTCCATGCGCCAATGCTCCGTTGAACATGTCGCTATGGGTGTTGAGCGGCTCGTCATTATAGAGCGTCGCATCACGCAGATAGCCTATGTATACATTGCCATCACGGACCACTGATGGCTCTGAGAAATGCTGTACGTATTTGTTCCTATTCTTACCGGGTTTCACTGAGTCGCCGTCTATATGCTCCATACCCCAAGCAGTGAGGAACTGTGTGAAACCTTCATCCATCATAGCACGGTATGTTTCATTATTGCCGAGCATACCGTAGAACCAGTTATGTCCGACCTCATGCACCAGGAGGCTGTGATAGCTGGGATTGCGGCCACCGTCTAGTGTGAGCATCGGGTACTCCATACCGTCCTGAGCATCGGCCACTACCATCTTAGGGTATTCATACATGCCCATGTCCTGAGAGAAACATTTGATGATCTTAGCGCAGTAGATGGCGCTATTTTGCCAACCCGAAGCATGAGGCTCTTGGCAGATGCCGACGCAGCGAACTCCATTCCACATAGTATCAGCTATACGATATGTTGGGTCAGCAGTCCATGCAAAGTCATGCACATTGTCTGCGTGATAGATCCATGTCTTACGTTCGTCCTTGTTGTATGGAGTGATGATGGATGCTTTCTCGTCCCATTTTTTGTCCTTGAAATTTCTGATCTGTAGTTTTGCCTTGAGCGTATCAGGCAGCACTTGTTTTTCATTCTGAAGGACACCTGTGGCCTCAACTACATAGTTGGATGAAAAGGTCAGCTCCACATCGAATGAACCAAAGTCCCCGTAAAATTCTCTGTTGAGGTGCTGATCAGTATTCCATCCGCTCTTGCGGTCGTAGACGCACATCTTTGGGTACCATTGGCAGCCATTGTAGTGTGTGGAACCGTCAGATGCCATATATTTTGCCATCCTGCGGCGTGTACTGCCTTTATCAAAGAAAGTGCGGAACTTGATATTGAATATGGTCGACTGATTTGGGGCAAGAGGTTTGTCAAGAAACACTTTCATGACTGTATTGTCAAGCTGTGTTTTCAGGGCTTTATCACCGGATGACATCTGATCTATGAGTATCCCTTCTTTTGCTTTTTCATATTTGCCGTACTTGACATGCTCGCCATTGTGGCGCTGCAGGTCATCGAGATAGGAGCCGGGTTGAAAGGCATTTTGATACAAATTGAAGTAAACGAAGTACAATGTATCGGGAGAATTGTTGAAATAGGCGAGTTGCTCCTCGCCGCCTATGATGTCAGTGGTCTCATCGATGTTGGCTTTGATCTTGTAGGCTACATCCTGCTGCCAGTATCCTGCGAATGGCATTTTGTTTTTCCAATACATCGGATTGGATGTAGAGCGATAGTAGTTTTGAGAAAAAGAATGAGTAGATGTAAAGATCAAGAAACAAGGACCAAGAAGATAGAGTATACTTTTTTTCATCATTTGAATTATGCGTTCAAAACTAGGAAAAATATAGCTCATCCGCAGGAACAGATCGTAATCTGCTCCTGTCGCCTATTTACCTACTTTCTCATGCAATTTTTCGATTGCTTTAGTGATCCTCTTTTCTCTGGTCTCTGGTTTTTTGGCGTCCTCTATCCATAGCATCCATTCACGCTGATGAGTATAGCTCATTTTATTAAAACCAGCCTCCAGTTTATTTTCCTTCAAAGCTTTTTTGAAGTCTTTGGGTACTTCTATCTCGCGCTTCTCTGTGTCCAACTCCAGTGATACATCTATTGTATCACCGATGCTTTTACCCAGCTTTTCCCTGATCGCTTTTAGCACCGGGAATATATGCTGCGGATGACCGTATTTGACGAGAGAACCTCTGTATGGTTCACCGTCTACTGTAGCTTTGATCGGTATGCGCCCTTTCATACCAAAGGTCTCCTCCACATCATAGGGAAACAAAACGAATGCTCCGCCGGTACCGACAGTAGCCTCATGGAGTATAGCTGAAAATCTGATCTGCTTGCTCATTGTGAAAGATTTTATTCTGAAATAGTAGTGCTCTGGCCTCTGCACCAGAATGTATGGTCGCCGGGTTGAAGCGAGTATTCCACAGTTTCATTATAGAGTTTATAGTCTGTCACTATCTGGTCGCTGATCTGTACCTGTTTGCCAAACAGATACCCTTTCAGCCTGCCATCCTGGTCCTGGTACACGACGAAGTCCCGGTATGCCTTGACAGAAAGGGGTTGAAACCTTTCGAGCAGCTCAGCTTTGCCTTTATACCATACATAGAAATTATTGGACTTATCAGTATAAGCTATAACGTTTTGGACGATCAGCAGGTCTTTGGGCCTGTCCTCTGCGATTATTTGCTCTTCGCCTTCATACCATACTGCCAGCTGACGGCCCAGAGTGTAGTATACGAAATAACCTTCTCCTGTCCAGTATTTGGTGAGGCTATTAAGGCTGGTCTCGTAGCTTTTTCCTTTGGAGAAGAACTTAAAATTATTCATGTTGTCAAGATATACGACCAGGTCTCTGTCGACCATATACATAGTCGGCTCATACGATTCGAGTGTAATGACCTCGCCATTATAAAAAACCTTGAACTGGCTTGAGCCATCCATATAAGCAAAGATATTGTCTCCCATTTTGGCACTGGATTTAGTGGTAGTGCCGTCAGAACCTGTTTTCTGTAGGAGAGGTAGAGGCTCTATGGTCTGGGTCTGACCGGCATAAAAAGCTTTTATCTCATTGAAAGAAGTCACCCAAGTGATAATGCTATCTCCAAACCAAAACTCACCCTGTACCAGATTATCCAGAGACTTAAGTTCGTTTTTGTAAAGCACGCCCAGCTGGCCATAATTCTTCCAGATGAACCAGTTGTCAGTGGCCCAATAGTCAGCGTTATTTTCGACTACTGTATAGGTCTTGTCTGCATAATAGAGGCGCAAACGGCTGCTTTGGCTATTGACAAAGGCTACATAGTTTCTGCCTACTTTGAATGATGCGGGGGCGAGAGGTTCCAGAAATTTCTTCTCTCCATTGTCATATACCCAAAATTGCTTGGTCAGGTCCAGAAATGGGGCCATACATTGTGCACCGGCACCAAAAGAAGCTAGCAAAAAAAGAAAGGTCAATAATTTTGATGATCTCATTAAACTGATAATTAGTAATGCCAAGATAGGCAAAAAAATGTGCCAATTTCCAATGTTCCAATTATCAATGACAGGATAGGGCTTCAACATTCTGTAAATTCACTGTTTCTGTAAATTCTGTTCCTATATTTACCCCTGATAATGAAGATAAGTGGTTTCACCATGGTGCGCAATGCCGGCAAGCTCTACTATCCCATCCGGGCCTGTATAGAGTCACTATTGCCTATTGTGGATGAGTTTATAGTGGCACTCGGTGAGGGAGATGATGATGACGATACGCTGGCTCAGATAGAGTCGATCGGTTCTGATAAGGTCAAAATCTATCACCGTATCTGGGATGAAAAACTCTTTAAGGACGGAGCTGTCTTCCGTGAGGAGACGACCTTCGCCCTCCGGCAGTGTACTGGTGACTGGTGTATCTACCTGCAGGCCGATGAAGTGATCCATGAAGATGACCTGCCAAAGATACAAGCTGCATGTTCCAAATATCAGGATGACAAAAAGGTCGAAGGCATGCTGATCTGGTACCATCATTTTTTTGGCGACTATCAGCATGAGGTCATCAGCCACGGCTGGTGTGCCAATGAGATACGTGTGATCAGGAATGGCATCGGTGCTGAGTCATACCGGGACGCTATATCCTTTCGCATCAATGACCGCAAGATGAATGTGGCAGAACTAGATGTGCCGATCTATCACTACGGATGGGTTCGCCCACCCGAATTAATGACCAAGAAGCGCAACATACAGCACGATATGCATCATGGCAAAGACGGTGGCGAAGCGCACTACACACAGGACCTGTTTCAATATGGGCCGCTGGGCAGGCTGGACAAATTCAGAGGCACCCATCCTAAAGTAATGAAAGACTGGATGGCTAAATTTGACTGGGCGCATCAGCTCGACTATGGGCGCAGAAATCAAAACCCTAACAGAGAACTCTATAAGCACGAAAAACCTAAATACCGCATCCTGAATTTTATTGAAAAGAACTTTAATGGCGGCAGGCAGGTCTTCGCTTTTAATAATTGGAAAATAGTGAGGTAATACGATAATCCTATATTTGCTTTATGAGAGTTACAATTCTCGGTACAGGGACTTCGAGCGGTGTGCCACTGATAGGCTGCAGCTGCGAAGTTTGCACATCTACTGACCCAAGAGACAATCGCCTGCGCACCGCTGCAATGGTCGAGATCGACGGCCGTGTGCTCGTGATAGATGCAGGTCCCGACTTTCGCTATCAGATGCTTCACCACCATGTCATGACCATGGATGCGCTGCTCATCACACACGGGCATCGTGACCATGTAGGCGGTCTGGATGATATACGGCCGTTCAACTATCTCCAGGGCAAGGTAATCGATATCTACTGTGATGAATGGGCTGAAAGCATGACACGTGGCCAATATCCTTATGCTTTCAATAATGACAACTATGATTTTGCGCCTAAGGTCAAATTCCACACGGTGTATCTCGAGCCTTTTCTAGCTGCCGGCATTCCTATCACACCTATTGAGGTGATGCATTATAAACTACCCGTGCGAGCATTCAGGATAAAGGACTTCACCTATATCACAGACGCTAAGACCATCTCGGACACAGAGAAGGAAAAGATCAAAGGCTCAAAGGTCCTCATCGTAAACGCACTGCGGGCTAATGACCATATCGCTCACTACACAATAGCTGAAGCCCTGCAGCTGGTCGAGGAGGTCAAACCCGAAATGACCTATCTCACACATCTCAGCCATCAATTTGGCAAACATGCTGATATGGAGGGCACACTACCTGCCAATGTCAAAATAGCCTATGACGGTTTGGTACTTGATATCGAATAGTGCCTCTCATGC
>PLSN01000064.1 GCA_003165135.1 Bacteroidota bacterium | reverse complement strand
GTATTTTCTGTTGCTGCTGACGGTTCTCAGCATAATGTAGCCTAGTTCATTTTTATTAAATGATCTTATTTGCTATAAAGCCTGATGCCTGAGTTGAAATGAGTTGGATTTTCCAGCAATTTCGGATAGTACTTTTCAGCCACTTTAAATAACGTATCAGGAGTAGTCACAGTGCTCCATCCGAATGCAAAATATTTGGCTTTAGAATTAGAAAGCAATGAGTCAAATTTTGGGATATCCGTATCAGGATCGATATAATAAAGACTGAGCTTTTCTCCTCGGTCCATAGATTTCATCCAATAATAGTCCCAGTAGTAGTTGTTGTTTACATTCGTCACTAGCAGCATATCACTACCATATTTATCTGTCCATTCCGCCATTTTAATTGCCAGTCCCCTGATCTCTCCATGATGCTCAGTGGTATAATATTTATCTCTATACACTGTATCATAAGTACAAATGACTATCAAAACGAAAACCCATATGTAACTGCTACCCGAAAAAAACAACTCTGTGCCCTCAGTCCAAAAAGAAAAAAAGACAAGCACTATAAATGGATAGGTGAATATCAGACAAGAGTATTGAAGGACTGGCATGGAATATACTGACTTGATATATCCCGCCAGAAAACTGACTAGGAACCAGAATAAGCCTATCAGTTGAAATTTATTGAAACGAAGTCCACGTCGGTATAAGCCGGCAAAAATGGAGATAAGAAAAAATATGCTCAACGTGATATAGATCAATACCGAGTTATTCATCACATGAGCAAAGTATACGAGAAGCCAGTCCCGGCCAGGCGGGGCTAGCCATTCGAGGCCGTTATAGGATAGTTGTTGCTTAAATATGAACCACCCGGGACATAAAGCCAATACGATCAGGATACCTGAAAGTAAATAGGTTTTATAGTTCTTCTTATTTAAAAAAAATAATCCTGTGAGTCCTATCAGGCCTACTGCCATCAAACTGAAATAATGAGTATAACAACTAAAAATCGCCATAAGCGTCCATAACCAGCAATCAAGCCCTCGCCTGTCAGGTTCATCCGAAAAAAAGTATCGGCTCCAGTAAAACGCTGCTGCCTGTACCCAAAGGAAGCCGAATGAATACGGCCTGGCTATTTGATGAAAATATATGACATAGGATGTGATCGCTAGAAATGATACCGCAAGCAACGAGGCAGTATGCCCAAACCATATCAGTCCTGTACGATATGTATAATATAATCCGAGTACTCCCGCCAAAACAAAAGGAAGCCGGATGCTCAAGACCGAATCGCCAAAAATACCCATCCAGTATCTCATGATGATATAGGTCATCGGAGGGTGGCCATCGGTCATGACACCATTGATCATCATGTCATGCCAGGAATTCTGCATAAAACTCCTCCATACACTGCTCAGCTCATCATTAGACAGGGACATATCGCTCACACTCCACAGACGCATGAAAAGAGCTAAAAAAAGTATAATAATTATTGGCAGATTCGAGCTTATCTTTGACAGCAGGATACCGCTTCGGCCAGATGACATTAATGTATTGTTTTGCGTATCCATATTACTAAATAAATAAGTAGCATCCAAATACAGGATCGATCACCATGGACATAAAAACCAGAGGAATAGTCCTCCAGGCCGTCAAATACTCAGAGTCCAGCCTCATAGTTCGGATATTCACTGAGCGATTAGGCCTGGTATCTTATATCGTCAAAGGAGTGCGCAGCAGCAGGTCATCTTCCAAGGCTGCTTTGCTCAGGCCACTCACTCTTCTGGAGATGGATGTGACTCATCGCGAAAATAAAGGCCTCCAGAATATCAAAGAATATAAACGCGCATACAACTATAGCTCTCTGCCATTTGATACAGTGAAATCGAATATTGCGATCTTCATGCTGGAAGTGATCTCTAAATCACTCAAAGAACATGATACGCATGAAGATATGTTTCAGTTTGTGTATGACTGCTTCTGCCATCTGGACGAGATAGAAACTATGAACAATGATTTCCATCTGCAATTCCTGATTCATTATGCAGCTTATTTAGGTTTCGCACCTCACGGAGAATACTCGGAGGAAACACCCTACTTTGACATGCAGGAAGGCAGTTTCATATCTCAAAGCAATATCAGCAGCCTGATATTGGACCGGAGAACCAGTGAACTCATCAGCCTGCTTGAATCCAACAGCATCATTCAGTCGCTGCCTATCCGTCTCAACCGTCAGATACGCCGTGACCTGCTCCATCATTTGCTCAGATACTATAGCCTGCATTTGGAGGGATTCACCGGTCTGCGCTCACCGGAAGTACTGGAGATGATCTTTGATTAAAGTTTCAATCACTCTCCACCCACACCGATATTGAGTTTGAAGGGGCTATGCAACTGGACATACTCCTCTAGTCTGCATATCANNCGAAAACCCTGAGGAGCAGACGGTGCAGCGGGGGCAATGCTGTATATATTGGTAGCATGGTTATAGCTCTCTGTACTCGTCCTCTCATGAGACTGGCTCAGGACCATATCTATGATCTTTTTTCTATTGACCGAGGCATCCTGTGCAGATACAATAGAAGAGCATGTACTAAGAAGCAATAATATGAGGATAAGATTCTTCATTTGCCTAGTGATCGGATATTTCTGATCATGACAGTCAGATCATCTGATATGCTGTAATGTTTAGCATAAAGATAGTTGAGTTTCCGAACATCTGCTGCATTTATTTGAGT
>PLSN01000333.1 GCA_003165135.1 Bacteroidota bacterium | reverse complement strand
TGCTTTGCGTTGAGTACATTGTGTTTGATCTTGCGAAGAGTAAGCATACGACTGAGGAGTTCAGATACTTCCACGTTAGTCGTACCTACCAGTATCGGCCGGCCTGCTGCACTCAGTTTGGTGATCTCATCGATGATGGCATTGTATTTCTCACGCTTGGTCTTGTATATCAAGTCCTCCTGGTCATCACGGGTCACGGGCCTATTGGTCGGGATGGTAGAAACTTCAAGTTTATATATATCCCATAGTTCCTGTGCCTCTGTCTCCGCAGTACCTGTCATACCGCAAAGTTTGTGATACATACGGAAGTAATTTTGCAAAGTGATCGTCGCCATGGTTTGTGACGCAGCTTCTACTTTTACATTTTCTTTTGCTTCGATTGCCTGATGGAGGCCGTCTGAGTAGCGCCTTCCATCAAGGATACGACCTGTGTTTTCATCAACGATCTTGACCTTGCCATCCATTACGACGTACTCTATATCTTTATCAAAAAGGGTATATGCTTTCAGCAATTGTGACACTGAATGTATACGCTCGCTCTTGATCGCAAAATCCTGCATCAGTTGATCCTTCTTTTGCAGTTTTTCTTCCGCTGTGAGAGATGATTTCTCCAAGTCTGCTATTATAGCACCGACCTCGGGTATTACAAAGAAGGTAGCGTCTTCTCCTGCACCTGTGATAAGTTCTATTCCCTTGTCGGTGAGATCTACCGAGTTGTTTTTTTCATCGATAGTGAAATACAACTCCTTGTCCACATCAGGCATGTTTTTCTGCTGTTCACCTATGAAATGGTTTTCAGCATCTCTCATGATCTGCTGCATACCCGACTCACTTAGGAATTTGATCAGGGCTGAGTTCTTAGGATAGCCGCGGAATGCGCGATAGAGTGCCATACCGCCTTCGCCTTCCTTGTAGCCGGTCTTGCCTTCTTTGATGAGGCGCTTTGCATCGGTTAGAAATCCATTACAGACACGCTTCTGTGTTTCAAATAATTTATTGATACGCGGCTTCAGTTCATAAAATTCCTTTTCATCACTGCTGTCTATCTGACCGGAGATGATGAGCGGTGTACGGGCATCATCCACGAGTACGGAGTCAACCTCATCGACCATCGCATAGTGATGCTTGCGCTGTACAAGCTCGTCAGGATTACGGACCATATTATCACGCAGATAGTCGAAGCCAAATTCATTGTTAGTGCCGTATGTAATATCCGCCAGATAGGCATTGATACGCTCATCAGAATGTGGCTCATACTGATCTATACAATCCACTCGCAGTCCGAGGAAATTAAATATCGGCCCATTCCACTCCGAGTCACGACGAGAGAGATAGTCATTCACTGTCACGATATGTACACCTTCACCTGGTAGGGCATTGAGGTAGGCAGGCAGGGTAGCCACGAGGGTCTTACCTTCACCAGTTGCCATTTCGGCGATCTTACCTTCATGGAGTACGATACCACCTATGAGCTGTACATCATAGTGCACCATGTTCCATTTGACTGGTACACCGGCAGCGAGCCATTCGTTTCTATAGGTCACCTTGTCACCGCTGATGGTGATGGATTTGTTTTTGACGGCCAGCAGACGGTCAAGGTCTGTAGCTGTAGCTTCAAGTTCGGCATTATTAGTAAACCGGAAAGCAGTTTCTTTCACCACAGCAAAGGCCTGAGGAAGTATATCTTTCAAAATTTCCTCGATGGCCTGATCCCGGCGCTTCTTCTGATCATCTACCTGTTTGAAAATGTTTTCCTTCTCATGCAGGTCCTCCTTTGCATTCGCACCTTCGACGAGTGTTGCGATCTCTTTGTCTATCTCTGACAGGTGCTCAGCTATTCTAGTTTTAAACTCCTGGGTCTTAGCACGAAGCTGGTCATTGGAGAGGGACTTGAGTGCCTCATATTCAGTATTTATCTCCTCGATGAGGGGCTGAAGTGCCTTGCGCTCACGCTCGTTTTTATTTCCGAATAGTGACCCGAACAGTTTCTCAATAAAATTTGCCATTACTTATTATCTATTATAATTTCAAAAAGGTGCGCTAAGATAGGATTTTTAATAAGCTATCGGCCCTTCTACCTTCTTTACAAAGGCGGAAAAGCCGCGTTTTTAGTTTATTTTCTGAAAACATCAAAAATCTTACCTTTTACCCGAAAACGGCAAGAATGGCAGACAAAAAGTGGAAATAATCGCCAAAAGCTGACATAACGGTGCTTTTTAAGGCAAATACACAATGTCTGTAAAATGATGACCTTTGCGGCAAATCTCATCAATGAAGTCAATCCTTATTCCTCTGCCATCTTATGGTTTCGACCCTACAGAAGCCGCCATTCCATGGAAAGTACTTTCCGATAAAGGCATAGGAGTCATATTTGCAACTCCTAAAGGTCAGAAAGCCACTGCCGACATCCGTATGCTCCGGGGCAATGACCTTGGCATTTGGAAGTCACTGCTCATGGCGCGAAAAGATGCCGTCGATGCCTACGCCGCGATGGAACAAAGTGAGTCATTCACTAAGCCGATCAGCTATGAGGAAGCTCGCGAAATAGACTTTGATGGACTCCTGCTGCCTGGAGGCCATGACAAAGGTGTCCGTGAATACCTTGAGTCATCCATTCTGCAGAAACTGGTCGTCGATTTCTTTTATGCTAAGAAACCCGTCGCCGCAATCTGTCACGGTGTGGTGCTTGCATCAAGAAGCATCGACCCTGCGACAAATAAATCAGTGATCTCTGATTACAAAACCACATCACTGCTAAAGTCCCAGGAGATGGCAGCATACAATCTAACCAGACTTTGGCTAAAGGACTACTACCTCACATACCCTGAGATCACAGTGGAAGATGAAGTAAAGAACAGCCGGTCAGACAAACAAAACTATCTGCAAGGGCCGACACCACTACTTCGCGATGACTTGTCACATCTGAGCCGAGGCTTCACTGTTCGCGACCGCCACTATCTATCTGCGCGCTGGCCTGGAGATGCATATACCTTTGCCATTGAATTTATCAAAATGATCAACCCGAAATGATCAGCTATTCATAAGTCTCATCCCGAGCTTGTAAAGCCCGCTAAGAATTAGAAACACGATAACTCCCCATACGGCATTGCACAAACCAAAGAATATACAGTCGGGAAATGTGATCTTCAGCTGCGGACATTGCATACCCTTATTGATAGCGACGAAAGGAATGGTAAAGGCAATCAAAAAATTGCAGATCGCTACTACCATTACTGCCAGTTCCCAATGCTCTCTATTTTTGAACCGGATACCGCTGATAAGGTCATACTGCAATGCAAACAACAATCCGGTCAGCATGATCATGCCCCAGCCAATATAGAAATACCAGGGAAGGGCAAAATAACCGACACAGGCATAATCCCATCCTTTGAGAAAATCGCTCAAATCCCTGGAATAGATCGGGAAAAGTCCAAACCACTCATACATGTGCGCGAAAACCTGTTTCATGCTGCTTTATTTTCTGCTTAAAGTTACAACTTTAGTATGTGATGTCCTATATTGACACTTATCGATAGGTGAAGCGATCAAATACCGTTATAGATTGATTTATTTACTCGGTGTACGTGAACGTATCACTGAGCATATATATTTCAGGTTTGATTTTTAGAAGGCCTTCTTTTGGTCGCAGAAATTGCCTTTACGATTGTAGCGCCTTTCATAATCTGCTTTGGGTCTTTCACCTTCATCAGCGAATTGGTATAAGCTTCTCTCAAAAGTGTTTTGATATAGGTCTTCGGAAAATCCTTTTTGCTTATAACTCGAATGTATCTGTACTGATTCCCATTCCCCAGCAATATCTTTTTTGGGTCTGATATCTCGCTTCCCCAATAAAATCCAAAGTGCAGATTATTTCCGCTGCGAGGCACAGCGATAGAACAAAATACATGCCCTTGTCTGTCCGTAGGGGACCATCCGAAAGCAAGCGCGTTATAGTTGTCGTAAATCAGTTCATTGGCATTCGGATACAAGTCCCAGACCCATTCCCTAAGCCATAATGCAATATCTCGGATCTCATCAGGATATGGTTTCAAAAACTTCAGCAGGTCTTTTGTCTGGTCTTTGCTCATATATTGAATTTTGAATCATAGCTATTGCATAGCCTTTAAACAAAACATTTGTATCA
>PLSN01000363.1 GCA_003165135.1 Bacteroidota bacterium | reverse complement strand
GTGCTGTTTGATTTCTTCTTCTACTGGGCACACAGACTATCGCATGAGATGAATTTTTTCTGGGGGGCGCATGTGGTACACCATCAGAGCGAGGAGTACAATCTCTCTGTGGCACTCAGGCAGCCCTGGTTTCATAACCTCATTTCCTTTTTCATTTTTTTACCTATTCCTTTTTTAGGTTTCGATCCGATCATCTTTGGATTGGCAGCAGGCTTGCAAACTTTGTATCAGTTTTGGATACATACCCGTGCCATCGGCAAACTGCCTGCCATCGTAGAATATTTTTTCAATACGCCTTCGCATCACCGCGTACACCATGCTATTAACCCTAAATATATCGATAAGAACCATGCAGGATTTCTGATGATCTGGGACAGGATGTTCGGCACCTTCAAGGCGGAAGAAAATTCTGAGGAGATCGTCTATGGTATCACTACTCAATTCAAAAGCTGGAATCCAGTCTGGGCCAACTGGCACTACTATCATGAGATGATCGACAAGGCGCGTCAAATGAAAACATGGCGGGATAAACTCCATATCATCTATGCCCGTCCGGGTTGGCTGCCGGACTATCTGGGAGGTTTTCAGAGCCCTAAGGAAGTAGCTACTCATACATTCACTAAGTATGATGCTGATACCACTAATTTATTCAAAGCATATGGCGTACTGCAATTTGTCCTCACACTCGCAGGCACTATCGCTTATCTAGATCATTTCAATACAATCAGTGTATTTTACAGATGGCTATTTGCGGCAGTGATCGTGTTATCTATTATGATCATCGGTGCCATATTTGAGCAGCGCAAATGGATAGTATGGGCTGAGGTAGTCCGCCTCTTACTGGTACTGATATCGCTAAACAGTTTCTATTATTACTGGTACACCCACTGGCTCACTATCATGGAGGTGGCATCTGTTGGGGTATTCTTTGTCTCTATCTCGTGGCTTGTGATCTCTATGTACAAAGGTAGTGAGAGACAGATAGCTTAAGTCTTCAGATCAAACGTAAACCAGTTCTTTATTCGCTTTCACTGCAGCTTCGATCGGCACGAAGGTAGTGAGTATCTCTGCTTTACCTTTTTTCACACAGACAGTATGCTCATAGTGGGCTGATGGCTTGTGGTCCTGCGTAGCCACAGTCCATTTATCGCTTTTAGTATAGACATCCTTTCTACCAAGGTTTATCATTGGTTCGATTGCTATGACACAATATTCCGGCAGCGTAGGGCCATCATTAGGTTTGCCGAAATTCGGCACCTGCGGGTCCTCATGCAGTTCTTTGCCAAGGCCATGACCGACCAGTTCACGTACGCATCTATAGCCATGCTTGCGCTCGCAGTATTCCTGTATGGTAGATGAGATCATACCTACCCTGTTTCCGGCGACCGCCTTTTCTATACCTAGAAATAATGCTTCTTTGGTCACTTTCATTAGCTTGATCGTCTCTTCCTTGACATTCCCGATACCGATCGTGTAAGCACTGTCGGCATGAAAGCCATTCATAAATACGCCTGCATCAATAGAGAGTATATCACCGTCCTTATATGCCCTTGCATTTGGGATACCATGAACCACATCTTCATTCACAGAGATAAGAACAGATGAAGGACAACCATACAGCCCCTTGAAAGAAGGTACACCGCCATGGTCACGTATGTATTCTTCCGCCATCTTGTCGAGGCGCAGGCCATTGATACCGGGCTTCACCTCCTGAATGATCAGTGCTATAGTTTCTGCTAATAAGACCCCACTCTTGCGAATGAGTTCAATTTGCTCAGGAGTTTTTATTTTGATTGCCATTATATATCTCGCAAATGCGCTTGGTCTAAAAATTCTAATAGAATACAATAATAAAAAAACCCTCTCGAATGAGAGGGCTATATTTTTTGCTGTTTATCATTTGTATTGTCTCAATACTCATGTCTCACATCTCAATACTATTTTACATACTCACCTGAGCGAAGCCCTGACGGCCTTTGATGCGACCTGATGAGGTGAGGCCATCATAGTGACGGTTGAGCAGGTGTGTCTCTACTGTCTGCAGTGTATCGAGTATCACACCGACCATGATGATCAGTGATGATCCACCGAAGAACAATGCAAACTGCTGGTCAACGTTGAACTGCATCACGATAGAAGGCATGATCGCTACTACACCGAGGAATAATGCACCCGGCAATGTGATACGAGAGATCACCGAATCAATGAACTCAGCAGTCTTCGTACCTGGCTTGACACCGGGGATAAAGCCACCATTCTTTTTCATTTCGTCACCTATCTGAGTAGGATTGATGATCAANNCTGTATCACACCTGAGTTTTGCATACCGGAGAACTGAGCGATAGTAGCCGGTACGAACATGATAGCCTGTGCGAAGATGATCGGCATCACACCTGAAGCGTTTAGTTTCAGTGGGAGGTACTGACGAGTACCACCTGCCTGCATCATACGGCCACCCTGGATGATATTCCTTTTAGCATATTGGATAGGTATACGGCGTGTGCCCTGCACGAGGAGTATCACACACATCACCACTACGATGAGGAATGCCACTTCGATGACCGGAGCGATCAGGTTGCCCTGAGATGCACGTGTAGTAAACTCCTGTATCACGGCACCCGGGAAACGAGCGAGGATACCCACCATGATGATGATAGATACTCCATTTCCGAGTCCTTTGTCAGTGATCTTTTCACCCATCCACATGACGAACAGTGTACCTGTAGTCAATACTGTCACAGTAGAAAGTGTGAACAGCCACGTAGGGATCACGATAGCGTTATTGTCCTGGGTGTTTAGGTAACGTACATATGCAAAGCCCTGGAAAGCAGTGACAATAACTGTCAGAATACGTGTCCACTGATTGAGCTGCCTGCGGCCGCTCTCGCCTTCTTTAGACATTTTCTGAAACTGCGGTACCACGATGGTCAATAGCTGAACTGCGATAGATGCAGAGATATACGGCATGATACCCAATGCAAAAATAGAAGCACGAGAGAACGCACCTCCTGCAAACAGGTTTACCAGACCGAGGATACCATTGCCTCCCTGTCTGGTCATATTAGCCAACTGAAGGGGATCAAGTCCCGGGAGAGCGATATAGGTACCGACCCTGAAAATAAATACAAGGCCAACAGTCAGAAGTATTCTCTGCCTCAGGTCTTCGATGCCCCAGATATTCTGGGTAGTGGTGATAAATTTTTTCATTCTGTTTCTTTATATCAAGAAAGGATTCCTGAATAGAAATCCTTCCTCGTACTAATACAATAATATCTTTTAGTAAATTACTTTACAATATTCACTGTACCACCGAGGCCTTCGATCTTTGCTTTGGCCGTCTCGCTGATAGCGTGTACTGATACATTTATTTTTGTCGTCAGTTCACCTGTACCCAGTACTTTCACCAGGTGTGATTTTCCGATGATACGGTGCTGGCGAAGGTTTTCTACAGTGATCTCAGTGAGTTTCAACGTATCAACCAGATGCTGGATCTTGCCGAGGTTCAGCGGTTCGAAGTCTACGTGGTTGAGGTTTTTGAAACCAACCTTAGGCATACGCCTCTGGAGTGGCATCTGTCCGCCTTCGAATCCTTTCTTAGACTTATAGCCTGAGCGTGAACCTGGACCTTTATGACCACGTCCGGCAGTACCGCCTTGTCCGCTTGCCTGTCCTCTGCCTAACCTTTTCTTGGCACCTTGAGTAGCTCCTGTAGCAGGTTTTAAATTATGTAATTCCATTGTGTTATCTTCTTTCTTAGATTAGAATATTATGATTAAGCGTTCTTTACTGATACCAGATGGCTCACTTTTTTGATCATACCTGCTATTGCCGGAGTATGTTCTACTGTGTTGCTATCGCCGATCTTGTTCAGACCGAGAGCCTTCATAGTCAGCTTTACACGCTCTGTTTTTTCGATCGTGCTTCTTGTTTTTGTCACTGTTATCTTTGCCATGACCTGATTTATTTTTTCGTTGTTATTATCCTTTGAATACTACATCCATCGCTACACCCCTGTTGCGGGATACTGTGTACGGATCTCTCAGTTGTGTCAATGCATTGATAGTAGCCTTGATCACGTTTGCCGGGTTAGCACCACCCAGAGACTTAGCCAATACGTCCTTCACACCTGCGCTCTCGAGTACGGCACGCATAGCACCACCTGCTATTACTCCTGTACCATGAGAAGCCGGCTGTATCATTACCCTTGCAGCACCGAATTTGCCATGCTGAATGTGTGGCACTGTACCTTTGTATACGGGTACATTGACCAGATTCTTCTTAGCGTCATCTATTGCCTTTTGGATAGCTTCCTGTACTTCTTTGGCCTTGCCTTGTCCTTCGCCTACGATGCCGTTTCCGTTTCCGATCACGACTGTAGCTGAGAAACTGAAAGTACGGCCACCTTTGGTGACTTTTACCACCCTACGAACGTTTACTACTTTTTCTTTTAGTTCGAGTTCGCTGGCTTTGAATTTCTGAACGTTTGNNGCATGTTCTTTATTGTGTATTGTTATAATCTAATTAAAATTTCAGACCACCTTCTCTTGCGCCTTCAGCCAAAGACTGAACACGGCCATGATATAGATACCCACCCCTGTCAAACACAACAGTAGTCAGGCCTTTCTCAATCGCCTTGCGGGCGATCTCGGTACCGACAGCTTTAGACTGCTCTACCTTATTGCCGGTGCGTTTGAAGTCCTTATCTCTGGATGAAGCTGCGAGTATCGTCACACCATTGACAT
>PLSN01000122.1 GCA_003165135.1 Bacteroidota bacterium | reverse complement strand
GGTGATGGATATGAAGGGCTGGAAACATTTGCGCCCTATGACAAGATCATCATTACCGCAGCAGCACCATATATACCAGAGAAGCTTTTAGGACAACTCATGCTTGGCGGGCAAATGATACTGCCACTCGAAATAGACGGCGCTACCAAAATGGTCCGCATCACGAGGCTGGAGGAAAAAGAATACGATCAGGAGATATTCAGTGAAGCGGCCTTTGTTCCGATGCTAAAAGGAAAAGTGTTTTGACCTTGATTCGTGTGATTTCTTTGATTATTGTGATTGATTTTGATTTTAATAATTGATTAAATCAAAGCTTGTTGTATTTAATCCTATTAATNNAAGAAATCACACGAATCAAGGTCTAGACGCGGTATTTTTTCATCACTCTATCCAGTTCACGTTTGTCGTCTTTCTGTTTGATGCTCTCGCGCTTATCAAAAGATTTCTTGCCACGGGCCAATGCTATCTCCAACTTTGCGAAGCCTCTATCAGAAAGAAAAAGCCTGATGGGTACGACAGCCACACCTTTTTCGCGGGTCTTAGTATCTATCTTTTTTAGTTCACGTTTATTGAGCAGGAGCTTGCGGAGGCGCAGGATGTCGTGGTTCATGAGATTGCCATGAGAGTACTCGGGGATATTCATGTTTTTGACATAAAGCTCTCCGTTTTTCATGAAACAAAATGCCTCAGATATAGAACCTGCCCCCTCACGGATAGACTTGATCTCGGTACCTTTCAGCATGATCCCGGCCACATAGCTTTCGAGCAGATTATACTCAAACGCGGCGCGCTTATTCCTTATTTCTACTTTCTTCTGCATGTGGGAGCTTAATTTCTCTGGTCCCTGCCCCAGTTGAGCTTGTTTTTGAGACTGCTGATGAAGTTCATATCCGTGAGCCGCACGAGCCGTACACTAAAGGCAGCTTTCTTGACCGCCAGCTCGAATGAAGAATCTATNNCTCAAAGGACAATACCACATCATCCGATACGATGATAGGGCGGACGTTGAGGTTGTGCGGGGCGATAGGCGTGAGGACGAAATTACCCGATGTCGGATAGATAATAGGTCCACCGCAGCTCAGGGAATAGCCTGTAGAGCCGGTCGGAGTGGATATGATAAGTCCATCAGCCCAATATTCGTTAAGCAGTTCGCCATTCAGATAGGTATGTACTGTGATCATGGACGACTGGTCCTTGCGCTGCACGGTCATTTCATTCAGCGCATAGGGAAATTCTTTAAAAATCGGCTTATTGCTATGCAATTCTATCAGTGAACGCTTGTCTATCAGGTATTTACCTTTGGCCACTACATCTATCGCCTCCTGTATCTGGTCGGTGCCCACATTGGCCAGGAAACCTAACCTGCCAAAGTTGATACCAAGTATCGGGGTCTCGGTATTTTGGATAAAAGTGATCGCATCCAGTATCGTACCGTCACCACCAAGACTGAATAGCACTTCTGTGCCGTTTCGGACCGAGTCAAAATCGCTGTATGTCTCGCAGTCGATGTGGAATCCGTGATTGTCTCGCAGCAGCGTGGCGTATGCCTCATCCATGACATAGCGGAGCCCGTGACGCTTGAGCTGGGTCAGTATCTCCTCTATGAAGACGATGTTTTTGGGGTTGACTGTTTTACCGAATATGGCTATCATGCTGATAGTATGCTGCTATTTACAGGGTGCAATTTAGCATTTTTGCGATTGGTCGCTTTGCTAAAGAAAGAATTTATATAGCTTTTATTCTCATGGAAAGCGCAGAACATTGAAGATTGTGGCAAAACTTACTACATTTGCACCCCACATCGCGGGGTGGAGCAGTTGGTAGCNNCTCATAACCCAAAGGTCGTAAGTTCGAGTCTTACCCCCGCAACTAGAAAGGTTTCTCAATCGAGGAGCCTTTTTTTAATTTATGTACGTTCTCTTGGTTTAATTCTCCCCTCCAGCTGACATACCTCATCTTTTTGTCAGATGTTTATCAGACTTTCCTCTTATCGGTCACTTTATTTTCGCAGGATGATCTATAGAGACATTTGATTTTGAGATGGGTACTACTGATATTTATTATTTTGCTTTCTGTTTCCCCAATAGTGGCGCAGGATACAACACTTGCTGCCATTGATTCGGTCTCTGTACCTAAAGTCAAATGGTGGCAGTTTCTCAAAAAAGTACCCAAACTCCCACATAAGGGGTCGATATATTACTTTCCGCTGCCCATGCTCAGTTTCAATCCGACCAATAATTTTCTGGTAGGTGTAGGCTGCGGTTTGAATTGGTACGGAGGTGACCCTTCTGATACACGCCTCTCGACTGCGCATATAGGACTGGCCTATACGCTAAAAAAGCAAATTCTTAGTGCATTAAGAACGTCTATTTATACCGATCATGACAACTGGATACTGATTGGCGATTGGCGCTATCAGATATCATCGCAACCGGGTTTCGGTCTGGGCACCGGGCCGCAAACAGACAATCTCGCCAATGGAGTCCACTTCAATGATAATCCTTATGGTTCTGAACCCTCCAATGTAAAGCTCTTATACTTTAATTTTTTGCGGGTGCATGAGACCGTACTCAGAAGGGTAATTGATAAATTTTATCTCGGCATCGGTTACCATCTGGACTATTATTACAACATCAATGATAAGCTACTGAACCTCGTAGCCGCTGTTCCGGTCATTACAGAATATTATGCATATACTATCAGAAATGGCTTTAATCCCACTATCAGTGTGCTGTCGGGGGCATCTGTAAACGCTGTGTACGATACCCGCGACAATCAGAACGCACCCAATTCGGGCCGCTATGCTTTTGTGTCATTCAAGTATAATTCATTGGTTTTTGGCAGCAGCAAAAACTCCAGTACCATG
>PLSN01000198.1 GCA_003165135.1 Bacteroidota bacterium | reverse complement strand
ATACCACGATGTAGCTACTATGATAAAGGCTGACAGTAGCATAGCCCTGACGCGGCCGTTTCTGAGAAGGGAATTTATTTTATCCAAGGTTTAACCTTTGACGACTTTAATTGTTTTTTCCACCTTATTCTGTTCTTTCTCTCTAAGTTCAAAGAGGTGTTTGAATTGTTTGAGCAGGGAAAGCTCTACTTTAGTTTTCATCAGTTCCTGTGTATCGACATCTTCAAACTGGCTCTTATATCGTTTGGTCGATATCCTTTTGCCAAAACTAAAATACAGTTTCACCGGTTTAGGCCAAACTGTTTTGCCTACTCCCCGCACCCAGGGTAGCAGCAGTTCTCCATCCTTAAATAAAGTATGTGCCAATCCTGTTTGCTTGAGCAGCCGGCCTGCAAAAGTATGGTCGAGTATGTCGTTGGCATCTTTCACCACAGTGTAAGCATCTTCCGCACCCACTGCTGCCACCGGTATGATATCATACCCATGCTGCATCGCCATCCGCACAAAGCCCCTTCTGTCTTCCCATTTTAGTTCATATGCTTCACCCTTTTTCTTGCATACTTCACGTGTCCCTCCGGGAAACACAAGCAGGTTCTCACCGCGCTCCATGATCGCACTACAATTGGCACGTGAGCCCTCGAGGGCTCCGAGGCGTTTGCTTACCACATCTTTCCATACCGGGATCTTAAAGTGGTTTCTGTCTGCCAGTGCTCGCAGGAATATCCCTTTACGCAAATACAACTCAATCCCGAAAGGATAACCATCAAGCACTCCCAGCACTGCGTGATTTGACACATACATAGCCGGACGTGATTCATCTATTTCATCGATCCCGAAAAACTCAGGATGGAAATAATTTTTGAACGGGGCAATAAAATTGCGCGCGAATTCCTTTGATGGCGGATCGAAGTCTAATTCAGGGTGTACATTCATGATGCTAAGTTCTAATTAACAGCTAATATAATAGCGAATGGTGAATAAAGCAGTGAAAGAAAATAAATATCTATTTACTCTCCCGGCAGTGTGAAGAAGAAACTACTACCAAAGCCTTCGTGAGATTCTACCCATATACGACCGCCATGCATATCTATGATATGCTTGCAAATGCAGAGGCCATTGCCGGCACCGGTGTATTCATCTACCCGATTGAGCTTGCGGAATGGCTCAAATATGACCGTATGGTATTTGGCATCTATTCCTATGCCATTATCCTTGATACAGAAACGCCAGTCGTGTCCATCACGTGCAGATAGTATCTCTATATACGGGCGTTTGTCACTCTTTTTAAACTTCAGCGCATTATCGATCAGGTGGAATAGCAGGCGCTTGATATCATTAGGGTCGGCCTTGACCGTGGGCATCTCAGATACATTGACCATAGCGTCAGATGAGTCGATCACAGGCTTGAGTTGCTTGAGCACATCCTGTACGACGTTCATCATATTTACCTTCTCAGGCTTGACAGCCTTGTCGGTCATATTGAGCAGCAACTTCATATCAGATAGCATCCGCTCGGCTCGGTTGATCTCGGCTGTGATGGTCTCTGCGTAGGAAAGCAATTTCTTATTAGCGCTATCCTTCTTCAGGCCCTCTGTGATAAGCTGTAAATAGCTCAGTGAGGTACGCACCGGTTCACGCAGGTCGTGCGATGCGATCTCCATCAGCCTGTGCGGACTGAGTAGCTTATTATCGTTCTGTCCCGGTGCTACGAGGCTGCATATAGTGATCTGCTGCTCATCGGACGAGACTGTTTTGCGAAGCAACTCCAATGGCGTAGATATATTGGCACCCATGATAGACAACACCATTTCAGGTCTGGGTGATTCCAGCAAGTTTATATTTTCCGCCCTGTCTACACTGATAAACTCATAGAGCTGTTTGCCCTCGAGTACTTTTCTGTCAGTTTTTACTATTTCCAGAAAATTATCGTTTGCATCATGTATCAGCCCGTTCACGAGCAGCACAAAAGGTATACTGCATGACTGAATGAACTCATCCAGCAGATTGACCTTAGCATCAAGAGAAAATCCTGACTGCGCGCCATCCTTATGTATGTTTATACTGAGGCATGGTTGCCCCGCCCAATCCTGTAGGTTTATTTTCAGCTCGTATGATACGGACTGTATCTCGACTGTAGCTTTAAATTCCTTACGATCATTTTTGAAGTTCAAAAACCTGCGCAGTACACTCACCACTTCAGAGTCTGCGAGTAGTTGTTTACCTGCGACATTACTATACACCACATCTCCTCCGCTATCAGCTACGATCACCGCATCAGTTACTTTGTCAAGCAAACGTGAATGTATCATGCTATCGCCATGATCGGCATGAGACGAACGGATAGCGGAAAGTATAACGCGTGGGAGATAGAAGTAGTTGAGCTTGTTTTTCAGCAGATAGTCAGTAGCACCTGCCAATGCAGCTTTGTTGCGGAGTTCCTGTCCATTGGTGGATGAGATCACAAGTACCGGAATATGACGCTCAGTGAGCATGCGCTTGAGTTCATCAAAATTGCCATTCTTATCTATAAAGGATGCATCAACTATCACTGCATCAGGTGGGGACATAGCTACCATGCTCTGCCCGTGAAGCAGGTCATTCTGACTATCGACAGAAAAACCAGCTCCACCAGCAGAGGCACGCAGAAAACGGGTCACATCTTCCACGACCTGCTTATCCTTTTCGATAAGCAGTATTTGGTAGGTTTCAGCCATAATGGGTTTGGCACATGCAGTAATATAATCGAACGCAGGCCCTTTGTCAAATGTAATTATTTATCATAGTGAATATGGAAAGAAGTTTTCAACCATATGAGAAGGGACGACGCGACCATGCTGATTATCAATTATGCCTTGGGGTGGGCTTGTTTGTATATATTTTTCAGCTTATCGATTGTATTGTGGGTATAGACCTGTGTCGCAGCGAGGCTGGCATGGCCCAGCAGTTCCTTTACCGCATTGATATCGGCGCCATTATTCATGAGATGTGTGGCAAACGTATGCCTGAGAACGTGAGGGCTCTTCTTATCAATGGTCGTGATAAGATTAAGGTATTTCCTGACGATCTGATAGATATTAGAAGGGTTCAGTAGTTTGCCTTCGCGATCAACAAACAGATAAATGGAGGGAGTGACAATGCTTTGGTTCTTCATCTCAACATATTCCTTTAGTGCAGTCCTGAGCTGAGGCTGTATAGGAATGATGCGCTCTTTATTTCCCTTACCAAGCACTTTGATCTGCGAATTGTATGAGTCGATGTCTGTCTCTCTGAGATTATTTAATTCCGAACGACGCATGCCTGTATTGTAGAAAAGGTCCAAAATCATTTTGTCCCGCTTGCCCTCGAAATCGTCTGAGAATTCAATATCTGTAAGTAGCCTCTCTATGCCGGCTTTCTCCACAAAGACCGGAAGCCGTTTAGACGTCTTGGGAGCCAGCACTTTGCTCAACGGGCTTTTTTTGACCACGCCTTTGCGCATCAGAAACTTAAAAAAAGATTTGAGTGTGGAGAGTTTGCGATTGATACTACGCGGTGTGATCTTATGCTCCATCATCTGCACTATCCAGGACCGAATTTCCAGATGGGTGGCGAGTTCCATCTCCTCTTTCTGATATTCTGATTTGAGGTAAAAATAAAACTGCTCCAGATCATTACCATATGACTCAAGGGTATGCCTGGAGTATCGGCGTTCGTACTCTATATAGCTTAAAAATGATTGCACGTAGGGCGACATGGATAATTGGTTTTACCATGATAAATCTAATCAGGAAATACCACTGTGGTTAGTCACATGTGAACGTATGAGACATGCTTCGTAGTATATTTATCACAATGGGGGAAAATAAAAAGTCCGTCTCACATTGTAAGACGGACTCAAATATCCTGGGATTATAATTTCGAATTTATGCTTCGTCGTTGCGCTTCATGGTC
>PLSN01000286.1 GCA_003165135.1 Bacteroidota bacterium | reverse complement strand
TAGCTTCTTCAGGCATTCTATGATCTTGTCAAATGCCTCCCATGTGCGGGCTGCCTTGCCGATACCTCCATATACTACGAGGTCTTCGGGGCGTTCTGCCACTTCGGGGTCGAGGTTATTGCAGAGCATACGCAGCGCAGCCTCCTGCACCCATCCTTTACAATTTAAAGTTGTGCCACGAGGGGCTGTGATTATCCTTTTTGAAGTTTCTACTGACATTGCTGAGGGGTTTGAGAACGGGAAATTAGAAAACTANNTGAAATGAATCAAATTTATTTCTAAGTGAAACCCTTTAAGGGTTGAATACCTTATAGCTAATTCTTGAAATGAAATCAAAACAGTTTCTTAAGCAAATAATATCTATTTATTCTCCGGTGTGTTTAGTTGTTTCTCTTCCAGCTTTGTTTCCAGGTTTTCTTCCTTGATGGTGACTCGGACCATATTATACAGGCTCATATAGATATTAGCTATCCAGACCAGCGCAAATCCCGCAATGATATAACCTCTCCAGTCACTGAGCAGTAGTTTATAACCTGTCAATATAATAGCGCCCGCGGTCACATAATGGCTAAAGCAATACTCGCAGGTAAAGAGGTAAAAGAACTTACGCACCCATAAGCTCCCGGCAGTTTTGCACTTCTCCTGGCAGTATTNNGGTTACCGTCCATGATATACATGCTATAGGGATAGCTAAAACGAAAAGCCATATTATCTGGATAAGCAAGGATGCGAGCATTGTTGTGCGTTTATCTTGTAAGTTATGAATCTATGTCCATACCCCGCAGCAAAGCTGAAACTATCTCTATCATTCACCCATCACCTTGGTCTGGTGCACTATGCTCTCATTATGTATCTGCTGAAATAATTTCAATATAAAATCTTCCGTCAGCCCTCCGGTCTTGCCTTTCTCCAGTGCATGCTTTACAATAGCAGACCACCGCTCAGACTGATGTATAGCAAGGCCGGTATCTTTCTTGAACTTGCCTATCTGCTCGGATATACCCATACGCTCGGCGAGCATCTCTATGATATAACTGTCGATTCGGTCTATCTTCGAGCGCATTTCATAAAGCTCATGATGATAGCCATTGATGAGATGGGCCTGACGCACTACGAGCTGATCCAGTATCTCGCCGAGACGCTCGGGAGTGACCTGCTGCTTGGCATCGCTCCAGGCTTTGTCAGGATTGATATGTGTCTCTATCATCAGTCCATCAAATCCCATGTCCATGCCCTGCTGTGCGAGTGGATATATCAGTTCGCGGGTACCGCCCATATGAGACGGATCGACGATGATCGGTATCTGCGGGAAACGTCGACGGAGTTCTATCGGTATCTCCCACATCGGAGGATTGCGATAGGTAGATTTCTCATAGGTGGAGAAACCGCGATGGATGGCAGCGATCTTGTTGATACCCACAGCTGTGAAACGCTCTATCGCACCCAGCCACAGTTCAAGGTCAGGATTGACGGGGTTTTTGACCATGACGGGCACATCCACTCCGCGCAGCGACTCTGCTATCTCCTGCACAATAAATGGCGAGACAGTGGTCCTCGCACCTATCCAGAGCACATCTATTTCATTCTTGAGTGCGAGCTCCACATGGCCGGAGTTGGCGACCTCTACTGCCACCGGCAGGCCGACCTCACGACCGGCATTCTTGATCCAGGGTAGCCCTATAGCACCTACACCCTCGAAAGAATTAGGCCGTGTGCGGGGCTTCCAGGCACCTGCGCGGATCATGCTGACCTTATCTGTTGCTGCGACTATACGTTTGACTGTCTGCATCACCTGATCCTCTGTCTCCGCACTACATGGTCCAGCTATGATGAATGGCTTCTTAGTGTGCAGCTGCCAATTTTCCAATTCAAAGGGGGATTTACTCATTTATTCTTACAATCTATTCGATCAAATATAGTTTCACAAAAAGACAACATATCAGATAACAAGTTCACGGACGATCAGGTAAATGTTGAATTGTTATCTTTATATCAATAGTCATTTTGGTATTTGTTTCAGAACACAAAACTATAAATAATATGGATGATACTTTCGATTATATAGTGGTGGGCTCCGGCTTCGGCGGATCGGTATCAGCCATGAGGCTGTCAGAGAAGGGGTACAAGGTCCTGGTGATCGAAAAAGGCAAACGCTGGCGCGATGAAGACTATCCGAAAAGCAACTGGAACATGGCCAAATACCTTTGGATGCCCTTGGTCAAATGTTTTGGTATACAAAAGCTGACTTTTTTCAAGCAAGTTTTTATCATATCAGGTGTGGGCGTGGGTGGAGGTTCACTGGTCTATGCCAATACCCACATGATGCCCAAAGAAAGTTTCTATACAAATAAGATATGGTCGGGCATCAAGGACTGGAAATCGACCTTGCAGCCATACTTCGAGCAGGCAAAATTCATGCTTGGGTCCACGCACTATACACGAGAATATGAAGAAGACCGTGTGCTCAAAGAAGTTGCCACGGACATGGGGCGGGCAGATACATATGGACATGTGGACTATGTAGGAGTTTATTTTGGTGATACAAAAAAAGAGACCGATCCTTACTTCAAAGGACTAGGCCCTGTACGTAAAGGTTGTATAGAATGTGCCGCCTGTATGGTGGGCTGCCGCGAAAATGCAAAGAACACTCTTGATAAAAATTATCTCTGGTTTGCGGAGAATATGTTTGGTGCGGAGATACTGGCTGAGACGCTGGTCACCAAAGTAGAACACATCAATGGTGAATACCTGATCCATACTGAGTGCAGCACATCATGGTTTAGCAAAAGAAAAAAAGTATATCGCTCTAAAGGCCTCGTGATGAGCGGCGGAGTGCTCGGAACAATGGACTTACTTCTCAAAATGAAATATGAGACCAAAACCCTTGATCTCTCAGATCAATTAGGGCATAATATCCTCACCAACTCCGAGATGCTGAGCGGTGTGGCTGCGGCTGACCGTAAACTTAATCACGGCATCGCTATCAATTCGATCTTTGACCCGGATGAGCATACGCATATCGAATTGGTTAAATTCCCTGACGGCTCGGGGGCTATGCAAAAACTCGGTGTGATGGCAGCTAGTGATGGCTCTGCTCCTGTACGAACAGCCAAAATGATCGGCAATATGATCACACATCCGATACAATTCCTTCGTACAGTATTTACTTTCAACAGCCCGAAGACAGGGATCATTTTTCTCATCATGCAGGAGCTCGAAAACTCTATGCAGATGATATGGCGGGGCGGCAAAATGAAAATGCAGAATGATTCAGGCCAAAAAGTACCAAGTTATATCCCGATAGGGCAGGACGTGCTCTACCGCTATGCCAAAAAAGTAAACGGGGTGCCTCAGAATGCATTTAGTGAGATCCTATTCTCACTCGCGTCTACGGCGCATATACTCGGTGGCTGTCCGATG
>PLSN01000153.1 GCA_003165135.1 Bacteroidota bacterium | reverse complement strand
TCACCCGCGAGCGTATCCGCCAGATCAAAGACAAGGCAATCACCAAGCTCCGCACACAGAGCCGCAGCAAGGCCCTCAAAGCATACCTCGGACAGTAATCAAAATCAAAGAACTCATTACAAACCCTCCTCGCGAGGGTTTTTTTATGGCCCAAGGAACCCGCCTGTCATAGTGAGCACATTCGCTTTGCTCAGTGTAAACTCCGCCGAACCTATGACATCCCTAGTGACCCACCCTTCGGCTTCGCTCAGGGTGACAGACCGTTTTATCACCTTAACAGGCCCTTACATTTTTTTCACTTATGTATTAAATAAAATTCATATTTACCAGGTTAACCCCCCTTTTTCGAAAAAAACTAAAACTCCCTTAATCAATCCATTGCACATATGCGAATTTATTATTTTAAATAAAAAATTGCATAATTGAAATTGATTTTGCTTTAAAAGATTACTAAATACAAATATAGCAAATTGTCGCGAAATTTACAAGGGCTGTTTGTCCCCCGCTGGCGGGGGTAGGGGGTGGAAACCTACCCTCCCTCCACTATCGCTATCTCATCCGGCGTCAGTCCGTAGAGCTGATAGACCAATGCATCTATCTCTCGCTCCCACGCCGTAGTATCTATAGATGGGTCTGCTTTCTTAGCGGCGAGTATCTGGTCTACGAGGGTGATGAATGGCTTTTGTTCTTCTTCTGATATTTTTGGAATTGAAAGTTCTCGTAAATCGGAAAGTGTGAGTTGTGTAAAATCATCCTTCTTTGCAGCAGCAGAAGATGTCGTTTTTATAAAGGATATTAGTTTCGAATTGATTATTGCCAAAATGTATTTCGAGTCAAACGCTTTATGANNTTGTAGCCATTATTCTAAACTTACGGCTTACTATCCTACGAACTAAAATTCTTTCACCTCCGAAAAATTCATAAGACTTGGGTTTCTCTTTTAGATTTTCACCATACAATACATATTTGAAGGTGTCATCAATCGTATATCTGTCAACTTGACCAAACAAATACTTTTTAAAATCTTTATTTACAGCTGTATTCTGAATATCTGCTTTGTCAGCCAAGATTCCTCTTATGGAGTTAGAAAGATCTTCCAATCTATCGTGAAAACCATAAACTTTAGTCATTAAGCTAGAGTTAGACCTATTAAAGGATAGTTTCAAATCACGAGATAAAATCCAGTCCGTCCTTTTAATTTTTTCATATTGGATGTTATTTAGAGTAGCTAAATCAACCATATCTTTTGGCTTAAACTCAAATCCCATAATCGAATCGGATTCAAGAATGCTGTTTTTGAAAAGGTATAAGCCAGTATCGACATATGCATCAATAAATACGTCATATGGTAAAACGATACCAGAAACTAATGACAACTGCCTTTTTATATATTCCCGGGTTTTATTGTAATTGTCTCCAGTCTGCCAAAATATTGGTGTTATAAATGAAACAAAAGATTGATTTCTTAGCAAGCTACAACCTCTCTCAAAAAAGCAAGTGTAAATATCATCGCTTGCGTTGTACTTACTGTTTATATAGTTTTTTGTACTAAGGTCAAACTTAACTCCATATGGCGGATTCCCTATTACCACATCAAAGCCTATATAGTCTCCCGCATCATTCAGCACCTCTGGAAACTCAAAACGCCATTCGAAAGCATTGCGATAGATAGCGCTGGTTTGGTATTCTACCAGTTGCTCCTCCAGCTTTGCGATTTCTTTGTTTAGCCTTCTTTTCGCCAGTTCTACCTGGTCTTGGTCCAGTTTGCGCTTGCCCCAGAGGTCTATATGGTCCAGCGCTACTAGTTCACCGCGTTTAGTGCTTAGTTGTTTTACTATTGGATTGGTCTTAAATACGGTAGCCTTAAAATTTTCCTTGATCTGATTGATGAAACTTCTTAGTTCTTCTTTCTCTTTTTTTGAGGTGGCATTTTTGTATGACTCGACAGCAGCGAGATAAGTTTGCCGGGTGAATTTCTGCTTGCGGAAAACCTCACTCAGGTCCTCATCGAGCGCAAAGCGGCTGATCAGGCTATTACCGCATTTGATATTGATGTCGATATTGGGTAGGGTTTGGAGCTCCATTTGCTCCACCCCCGGCCTTCGGCCACCCCCGCCAGCGGGGGACACATAGTAGGCGTTTTTTAGCAGTTCGATCCATAGCCTCAGGCGGCATATCATCACACTTTTGGGGTTGATGTCTACTCCGAAGAGGCAATTTTCAATTATGGTCTGTTTCTCGTGAAACAGAGTTTCCTGTACCCGCTGGCTTTCAGCATCAGCATAGTTGTATACATAGAAATCATATAGACCATCCATCACTACCAGTTCATCGCGGTCTATGCTCACATCGTGACGCAGTAGTTTGCCGTTTTTATCTGCCAGTATACCCAACTCATACTTGATGGCGATCATTTCATTGAGCACCGATACCAGAAAGTGCCCCGAACCCACCGCAGGGTCGCAGACTTTGAGGTTATTGACTACTTCATTGGCATCCTTGATATTTACTTTCTGCCTGCTTATTTCATTATATACATCCGTCAATGTTTCGCAGCTCCATGTATATCGCTCGTTAAACTTCTGCACCACAGCGCGGCGCAGCACCTCGCGGCTCATATACATGGTGATGAAACCGGGCGTGTAGAAACTGCCGTCCTTATAGCCGTTTATCTTTTCAAATATCAGACCCAGCACGGCGGCATTGATGATCTGCCTGCCGCTTCGCTGTACCTCGTCATTCTCGTCACTACTGAAATCATAGGCATTGAGAAACTCAAAAAGGTATTGGAGTGTAGGCAGCTCTTTGTTTTTCTTTTTTTACTTTTCGTCCTTCAGTATCGTATCGCTATAGGTGGGCATGATGAGCCTGGGGCTTAGTTGCGATATTTCTATGGTTTTACCTTCCAGTTCGCTTGCCTCAAATAATGAAGAATTAAGATAAGGGATATTAGCAAAATCGAGTGCTGCCTGGCCATCCCTCAGGTCTATAGGTTTTGCCAGCACCTCAAAGAAAAGTTCGTTTAGTTCACCAAAGCCCGGTATGCGCTCTATATTCAGAAACTCCACCGTATCAGTAGACGCTTTAGCAGCCCTATGATAGGATTTGAGCTGTCCTTCTAGAAGCTTGAGAAACAAAATACGGTTCAGCCAGTTGATACATAACTCCAAAGCTATACTGAATATTTGCTGTTCCTCATTCTCTCCATAGGTCNNGCTTATGGATAGTGCCTTCCAGCAGTGATCCGTCTCGGCGGTTTTTGTCCGAACGGGTAATGAGTTTTTTACCCCCATCTTTTTTTTCTTCCAGCCCCAGCATATATAGCAGCTCGTAGTAGAAACCCTTATTGAGCGTATTGCTGTCGTTGGCAAAGGGCTTTTTGAGCAGGTGCTCTGGTGCGAATGTCTTATAGAGTGCCAGTAGTTCTTTTTTGCCCGGACCTTTTTTGGCGAATGCTTCCGTTAAATTGATATAAGTGCATGGCAGCTCTATATCCAGCCCGTCGAGATATCGCTCTATGCTTTTGTAGAAATGGTCTGTTTTATTACCGCTGGCCAGAAAGTCGAGGTATTCTCTTTTGAGTTTCTGATAGATATTATTTTCAAACCAGACCTCATCAAATATGAACCACTCTCTGCCGTTTGTAGCTATGAGATTTTTAATTCTATGCTGACCATTGCTATGTCTTTCTTTGAGGTAATAAGCTATGAGTTCATGTAGGGCTTTGACATTTGGCCGTGCCTGGCTTACCATATCCGGTATCTTGCCCGGTTTCTTTGTCTCGATGATGACACCAATATCTGTTNNGTGCTGAGGTGTATAATAGGTGTTTGAAAGAAATTCGCGGATATGCTTTTTATTGAACTCTTCGCTTTCATTCTCATTAAGGCTTTTGAGCAGTTCGCGCACATTATCTTCAAATTTTCGGATGTCTTTTTCATCTACACCCTGTCGGAAGTAACCTTTGCTTAGGGATTCTATGGGTTTTTTGACGTTCAGTTTCATAGCGGGAAGGTATCAAAAAGCTTAATCATAAATAGGCACATATCCCCATTGGTATAGAGAGTGTATATATTCCACCCCCACCTCCCCGCCAGCTGTCNNCCTTTGGAGAGGCCGGGAGAGGTGGTATTAGAATTTAGGGCAGAACATAGTAGCCGGCCTGCGCTTAGCAAAAGCACCTACATATTTCACAGCCAGTTCAAATGCGCCTTCTGTATTGGTACCTTTGACGAGCTGAGATACGTTGATATCATATGCCGCTGAGAAAGTAAAGTGTGAGAACTCCACACCTGCATCGATGATCGCAGACTCAGGGTTCAGCAGGCCGTCATGCCATGCAGCACTCGGGTCACCACCCACCATACGAAACTGTGCACCGAACTTGAAGTTATTGCCTTGTGGCTCTCTTTCTTCGAATAGGATACGCACATCAGCGCCCATATCGAGCTCATTGCTCACACCCTGTCTCAGGTAGATAGCCTTGGGATCGAGGTAGAAGCGTCCCTTGAGCGGGAAGCTGTATCCTGCGTGTACAGTGTACTTCATCGGGAGTTTTACGCTGTTGTCACCCAGGAAGGAGATATTAGGTGTATTGAGGTGGTCTACAGATACACCGATATATCCACCGGCCCTGCTCCTCCTGCCAAACCTGCCTGTATACATCAGGCCCAGATTGATGTCCCAGAAGAGGAAATTGTTATTGATCAGGTACTCGCCTGTTGGCAGGCCTTTATCATATGTGCCGGCGTTGTTCTGGTCGGGAAACTGTAATCCTGAATAGTTGATGCTGCGCTGCCAGATAGCAGACGAGAAGCCTAATGAAAGGAAATGCTCATTTCTTCTGTCGAGTGATTTGTGATAAGCGA
>PLSN01000227.1 GCA_003165135.1 Bacteroidota bacterium | reverse complement strand
TAGACCGATGCATTGCGATAGCCCTCTGATATGAGCTTCTGATATGCATCGATGGCCTGTTGATAGTTTTTAGCTTTGTAAGCTTCTGTCCCGATGGTATAAAGCCCTTCTGCAGATTCGGCAAAACAGACATGAGACAACAGACATGAGACAATAGACAACATCAAGCATACCCGAAAGTATTTCGCTATGGTCTGTGGTCTGTAGTCTGTAGTCTGTATCCTTGTCATTTTATCTCGTCTTCCAGGTCAGTGATCAATGCGATAGCGCCATTATAATTTTGCTTAATCTCATCTCATGCTCCGATCGGTGCATAGAGTGCGATCTCACAGGTATTAATGAGGCTCTTCAGCCTGGTGACAGTCTCTGTTTTGACATTTTTCGCCAATAGTTTTTCTTCTACATTATCTTTCGATAGTTGCGACTGGTCTATGTTCAGCTTATCTCCGAGATAGCCCCAGATCGCTCTGGATACTTCATCGTAGAATGCTTGTTTATTATTCTGAGAGAGATGTTTCTCAGCAGCGGAGAGTCTTTTTTTGGCTAGCTTGGTTGCCCTTCTACGTTTAGCTCCTACTATATCTGCAGCAAGGTCTTCATTTTTCCGCTTGACAAAGATCAATCCGATAAATAACAACAATGGCGTAGCCAATAGTCCCACATAACCAGCCGAACCAAAGAAAGGAGTGTTTGATTTGCTGAGATCAGTTGCTTTGGTCTTTATGAACCTGATATCCGAATGCAGCGCAGAAACATCTTCTTTGCTGGTAGCGGCAGTTGAAGCTGTATTAGGATTTTGAGAAGGCTCACCAGTGACCTTCAGTGGCATCTCAGGTGAAGAAAGTGTAAAATATTTGCCTGCAGATGGATCAAAATAGGAGAAGGACGATCCTGGTATCTTATATTCACCCGGCTGACGGGGAATGATGAGGTAATCATACTCTTTGCTACCACTCACTCCATTAGCAGAACTGGTTACATCATCCTTGACCTTAGGGTCGAACACTTCAAATCCCTCAGGCATCTCCGGCTTAGGCAGATCAATCATTTTGATATTACCTGTACCGGATATTTTAACTGAGTAGGTCACGGCATTATCTGTTTTGCCTTCTTTGGAGGATAGTTTTGCGGAGTATGTATACTGGCCTACTGCGCCAGAGAAATCAGCGGGCTTGCCGGCTGAGGGCAGATCTTTAACCTTTATACTCACGCCATTGCTGGTGGCTTTCATCTGCATGTTTTGATACTGCATACCCCAAAAGCTCCTGCCTACCGGTGCCTGTACGACGAGGTCCAACTCTGCCGGGGTGACCTTCAGGTCTCCTACCCGCTGCGGATACAGATTGTATACCTGCAGGTCCACTACGTTATATTGCTGGCCATTCACAGTTTCGGTCTTGCGTTTAGGTTCTTTGGGCATCTGCACCTCCTGACTCCAGAATCCGTCAAATGTCGGAGCCTTTGGTATAGCGACATTTCCCACACCGAATCGGAAATACAGTTTCATGGTAGCAGTGACACGCTCGCCCATATAGACGCTACTTTTGTCAGTGACCAGACGTATAAAAACATTCTCTTTAAGTACTTTTTGATTGTCAGTAGCCGATGGCTGCGACTGCTGCTGGTCCTGATCCTGAAAAGGGTCCTGGTCAAACATACTAAAAGGGTCAAACGGATCCCTGCGGCGTTTTGCCTGTTGCTGCACAGGGCCTGTCACAGTAATGGTCAGCTCGTTAGACTCCATATTTGTTCCCTGTATATTAGCTGTTCCTTTGCCGATGGTATATGTTCCTTCTTTCTTGGGTTGAAGAATGTAAGAATAACTCACTGACTGAGACATCTGACCGTTAATAAAGGTCATATTCTGTGAAGTATTTGGGCCGCCGAGCACCTGAAAATCAGTCAGAGAAGGCGGGGTAAGCGTTTTAGCTGAACTGTTTTCTACAGTATAGGTCAGCTGAAACTGCTGATTGACCGCTACTGATTTGGGAGCAGAGGCAGAAAATTTGATCTGGGCTTGTGAGATACTACAGGCAGCTAGAAACAGGCAGCAGACGACGCTGATCCTGCCTGACAAATTCTTTAATATTTTTTTTCCTCCGTTCACTGTTACAAAATTCGATTAAGGATACGTAAATCTCAAGTAAGCAAGGCCATTGTTAAGTTTTTTTTAGAAAGAAAGCAACCACCTCACCCTGCCCTCTCCATAGGAGAGGGTAAACAGCCAAATACATTTACCAGTCTTTCTCCAGCTTGGCATCCTGTGGTTTAGCTGTTTTCTTTTGCATTTTTTCCTGTGTCTTTTGCTCCTCCGCTTTCAATGCTTCGAGTAGTTTTTCTGCCTGTTCTTTTGACAGTTCTTTGCCGGTTCCTTTTTTCTGCTTTTGATCTTTATCTCCCTTGCCGTCTTTATCCTGTTTGTCTTTCTTGTCCCCGTCCTTTTTATCCTGATCTTTCTTATCGTCTTTGTTTTGCTGCTTCTGGTTTTTCTGATCTTGCTTATTCTGCTGCTTGTCCCTCAGTTTAGCATTGGCATATGCCAAGTTATATTTAGTGTCTTTATCAGCCGGATTGAATTTGAGTGCCTGCTTATAGGCCTTTACTGCATCTTCATATTCCTGTTTCTCCATGGAGCAGTTGCCCATATTGTGATATGCACGTGCCTTCTGAGCAGTGTCCTTGAGCAATTTCCCTGCCTGCTCGAACTGTTTTGCTGCATCCTCGTATCGGCCCTGTTTATACATCGCATCGCCGAGATTGAAGACTGCCTCAGGGAAATTATTTTTTTTCTCGAGTGCCTTCTTGTACGACGCTTCAGCGTCCGCATATTTCTGCTTATCAAAATATTTATTGCCCTCGCGGGTCAGGCTGCGCTCTTCCTGTGCAGTCGCAAGTAGTGAGTAGCAAGTCACAAGTAATAACAGAAAAAGAAACTTCAATGCCGCAGAAAAGCAATAGCTCTGCACCTGCGAGGACTCTTTTGTCTTCACATTGACACATTGGCATATTGACAAATTAGCACATTGGCACATTCTCTTTATATTTTTAGTTTTTCAAAAAGCCTGCTCTTGCGCTCGCTGAGAATAAACTCTATGATCAATAAAATAGCAGCGATCATCAGACAATATTGAAACTTGTCATCATAATCTGTAAATACCACATCTTCCAATTCTTTAGTACCAATCCTTCCGAGTTCTTTCAAGATTGCATTCACTTCATCTTTACCGGAGCCGAGTACATATGATTTGCCGTTGCCTTTGGCAGCATATTCGCGCATCGCTTCGATATTGACTTTTGAGAGCACAATATTGCCCTCTGCGTCGCGCTTATAGTCGCCATTAGGCAGTGGTATCGGAGATCCTTTGTCTGTACCTACCGCGATAGTAAATATCTTGACTCCACTCTTTGAAGCAGCTTCAAGCGCTTCGTCAACACCTGCCTCGTGGTCTTCACCATCTGATATGATGATGAGCGCCTTTGATTTATTATCACCCTGTGCGAAGGACTCATTGGCCATGTCTATCGCATCGCTGATAGATGTACCCTGTGTAGGCACGCTCTCTGTGCTGATGGTTTTGAGATAAAGCTTCGCAGCGCTATAGTCCACTGATAGGGGCATCTGCAGATATGCTTTTCCTGCGAAGACAACTATCGCCAGACGGTCATTGCCTAACTGGTCAATAAAATTGGAGATGAAATTTTTAGCACGAGCGAGCCGATTTGGCTGCACATCCTCTGCCAACATGCTCTTAGATACGTCAAGAGCTATCACCACATCTATGCCCTGGCGTTTCACTTTTTCCTGCTTGGTACCTATCTGAGGATTAGCGAGACCTATGACCAGGAAAACATATGCCAGCGACAGCAGCACAAACTTGAGAATGTGCTTGCCGTTTGAGAAATCAGGTATGAGCTGATACACGAGTGAAGCGACACCAAAGCGGGCAATGCTTTTTCTTCTCCATCTCTGAAACAAGATAAAGAGCAGCAATACCGGTATGAGCAGCAGCAGCAGGTATAAAAATTCTTTATGTTCGAACCTAAACATTGTGCAAGGGGCGAAGGACGAGGGACGAGGGTAAACACGCCGCCAGCATACTTCTATTGTTTTTTGTTTTTGTCTTCTAATGTTTTAATTGATACCGTTTCCATCGCTATTACTGAATCCAACTTTTCTACTCTTTGCTTTATTATCTCCTCAGACAGTAAATGACCTGATCTCATATACCATCCTTTTGATTCTCTGGCTGAGCCTCTGGAATACCTCAGAAACATTGGATATTCTTTGCCGAATCCTCTACCATAGCCTTCTTCAATATTTGCCGAAATAGAACCCATGCTTCTCGTTAATTGTTTTACTATTTCTTTTCCCCTAACATCCTTCATCAATATTTCACAATCACTCCAATACTCATCCCATAGCTCCATAGCCAATTGGTAAAACTTTATTTCATTTAATCTGTCGTTCATACAGTTTTCCGTTTACGATCCCTCGTCCCTCGCATTCGTCCCTCGTCCCTAAGGAATCGACCTCAGCACAGTATATCTCAATATCCACTCCAGCATCAATAATATAGCGGCTATCAGGGCAAAGAGGTAGAACTTCTCTGTCTTGTGTGAAAAGGCTGATACATTGATCTTAGTTTTTTCGAGTTTGTCTATCTGATCAAAAATTGATTTTAGTTTTTTATTGTCCGTCGCGCGGAAATATTGTCCTCCGGTCTTTTTAGATACATCCTGCAGCAGCGCTTCGTCTATTTCTACAGGTGCCCAGTCATATATCAGATTGCCCTGAGCATCCATTGCCACAGGTGTATATGCCTGCCCATTGGTACCGATGCCGATAGTATAGACCCGCACACCCATTTGCATAGCGATGTCGGCTGCAGTAGCCGGGTCTATGATGCCCCTGTTATTGACGCCATCCGTCATGAGGATAATAACCTTTGTCTTCGACTCACTCTCTTTGAGGCGCTGGAGTGCGGTGGCGAGTCCCATACCTATAGCAGTACCATCTTCTAGCAGGCCGTTTTTGATAGCACGGAGTTGATTTTTTACAATTGCATGGTCGATGGTGACCGGGCACTGAGTGAAACTCTCCCCCGCGAACACTACTAATCCAATACGGTCATTGGGCCTTCCATCAATAAACTCTAATGCAGTCTGCTTAGCGGCTTCTATTCGATTTGGTTTAAAGTCATGCGCCATCATGGATGTCGAGAGGTCTATAGCGAGCACGATATCTATACCCTCTGTGGTCACCTTACTCTCATCATATGAACTCTCAGGCCGAGCGATGGCTATAAGCAGAAATACCAATGAGAGTAATCTCAGCAACGGTGAATATTTCTTCAATACTCCTTTGAGCGGATTTTGAAAACCTTTGAAAGGAGATGTATCAGAGAATGTCAATGTCGGATACTGCCGACGCTGCATGAAGTACCACCACACTATGGACAATACCACCATAACCGGTATCAACCAGAGCACCCATCGATTGGCAAATGTGATATGTGACAGGTTAAACATTTATTTTTTGGTCTGAGTGTTTGTTTCTTCTAGTTGCTTTGTCATTTCTACAAAATCCAACGCGCTCTGCATGCTCTTTGTATTCTGATCAGGAGCAGGGTTCATCTTGGCAAACTTCACAAAATCAGCCAGACGCAATGTCTCCTGAAGTTTCGCACTGGCATCCATTGATATTTCACGTTTATTGACCTCAGCAATGATCTCCTCTGTCGTCGCCTCCATAGCATAATAGTTAAAACGGAACTCCAGATAGAGTCGAAGTATGTCGGTAAGTTTGGAATGGTATTCTTTGACCTTATCGCTTTGCCAAAGTTTTTCGCCTTCGAGTTTTTTCAATTCTTTATTTGCCCAGATATGAGCAGGTTCTTTAGGTCGAGGACGGGCTACCACCGGTGCTGGCTTGTTCTTATACCTTCTGTACCAGATAAAGCCTCCTATCAATGCGATTAATAATAGCACAAGCCCCACGATCCACCAGGTAAATTCATTCAGCTTATAGTCAACCTTCAGTGGTGCTTTGATCGGCTTGATCGGCTTAGTAGTATCGACCGGCATACTGGTCACCGTGAGCTGCCAGTCATTCGTATATGTCGAGTCTATTACTTTAGTAGTCTTATTTAAATAATAGATCTTGGAAGGATTGAAAAAATAACGGCCTTCCTCATATGCAGAGATCGTCACATCCTGAGAATAAATGACCTTATTGCCCAGTTTGGCTGTATCTATTTTACTCTTTTTGACGATGTCTATCTTGCCGATGCTATCTCCGGGGAAAGTTGGGAAATCAACTACAATGTCAGGATCGGTACTTACTACAAGCTTCATCGCCAGATGGTCACCTATCTCTACCTTTGTAGAGTCACTTTTGAAAGTTGCGACGACCTGC
>PLSN01000264.1 GCA_003165135.1 Bacteroidota bacterium | reverse complement strand
TCAAAGAGACTCAGGAGATGCTGGACTTCTGTGCAGAGCACAATATCGCTTCCGATGTGGAGGTGATAAAGATACAGGACGTCAATCAGGCGTATGAGCGCATGCTCAAAGGTGATGTACGCTATCGTTTTGTGATTGATACTGCTTCGTTGAAATAGGATGTTTGGTCAGCGGCCAACAACGGCAAGTGGACAGGTCGCGACCTGTCCACTTGCAATTACCCTTTGATCTTTTCCAGCACACTATCCCAGAGATGCAGACGAGCAGTGAGAGACCTTTTCACAGCTGCTGTAGCTTCTTGCCATTTGCGGCTGTCATTACCACATAGCTCGGAGGTCATCTGATAGGCGAGGTGAGAGTGATGTCCGCCATCTACTTCTATATGTCGCTCTATATAGTATTCGAGTATACCGAGTTTACCTGATAAAGTTTTATTGAGTTCTTTGATGAGGCCGAGAAACATATCAGGTATGAGGTCCTCGCGCCCGAAGGTAAACACCGCAGCCTGTACATAGGTTGGTTTTGATTCGATCACTTCAAAGGTATTATTCATGAAGTTCACCGCTGCTTCATTTAGTCCGGACTCAATGGCAGATTGAATAATGCTTTTCTTCTCCACGATATGGCGGATGAATTCTTTCACTACGGCGGTGTCTGCACCTGACTGCTCCATGGCTGAGAGATATAGCTCAAAATGGCTCATGCGGACTCCGTTTTGGTCGACATCGCTTTCTTCGCCCACTACTATTTCATTGATGAGGTAGCGGGTAGAGGCAGTACCCACCGGTACCCAGGGCAGGTCCACACATGTCAGTGAGCGTTGAAGCGATTTGAGCAGGCTCATAAAGTCCCATACCGCATAGACATGATGCTGCATAAAAGTATGCAGATGTTCTACAGTAGTGATGTGATGATAAAGCGGGTGCTGAATGATCTGCTGTCTGATAGGTTCGATCTCTGCTTTGAGACGGTCGATATGATTATTGCTCATGAAGGATACTTACTGGAAAATATAAAGACTGGATAAATAAGGTGGCAAAAATAATCGTAAAAACCAATTCAGCCGGATCAACTTTTTCCTTCCCATTCATTATAGAATTGCTCCAGATAGTCCTGCATGAAGTCATGCCTTTTTTGTGCCAATGCCCTGCCAGTCTCTGTGTTCATCTTGTCTTTGAGCAGCAGGAGTTTTTCGTAGAAGTGATTGATAGTAGGGGCGGTAGAGTTCTTGTATTCCTCTTTGGTCATGTTGGTGTTTGGCAGGATGTCAGGATCAAAAAGCGGCCGATTCTTAAAGCCCCCATAGTTGAATGCCCTNNTGCGCCAATGGCATCAAGCCTGTCAGCGTCCTGCACGACCATTAGTTCTTTGGACGTAAAGCCCTGCTCAAAATGGCTGCTCTTGAATGACATATGTCTGATGATATTCACTACATGGGCTGTAGTATCGTTGTCTACATTTATTGACTGAAGAAATTTCTCAGCCTTCATCGGGCCGATCGATTCGTCACCCCCATTGAATTTTGAATCCGCGATATCATGCAGCAGTGCCGCGAGCTCCACAGTCAGTGCATCACACTCTTCTTTTGATAAAATTTCTTTGGCGGTATTCCATACCCTGTTGATATGCCACCAGTCATGCCCGCCCTCGGCATTTGCGAGCTCAGCCTTGACGAAGGCTATCGTCTTTTGTATGGTTTCTTCTTTATTCATTGTGGGGCTAGTTCTTTTAAGGCAGTATCATATTGTGACTTGCCAAGGTCGATCAGCTCAGCAGCCCTGTAGAACTCAAAAACTGCGGCAGCGCTGCGTGGTATCTTCACTACTATATCAGCAGGGTAGAACTGCAGCATGACCTCTACCAGTCTGTCGAGTGTGGCATCGTATGAGGCATCGAGTATCTCAAACATAGTGAAACTGGGCGGCAATGGCTCTTTATCTACTTTAGCCTGTTCTTTGGGTGTCATAGAGAGATAGCGGCGGAGTTTTGAGACGATCTCCCATGACTCTTTTTCTATTTCTGCGGGGACATTTGTTTCAGGTACTATTGCAGCCGGTGCTTTGGTCAGCGGCGGGCCATTGAGATCGACCGCCACTATGATCGCGTCATCCCTTCGCTTTACGAGGTTGACCGGCAGGGGATTTAGCACGCCACCATCTACGAAGAGATTATTATTTTCTGCAACGGGCCTGAATACACCGGGTATGCCGGTAGATGCACGTAGTGCTTTGTATAGATCGCCGGAGCTGAAGTGAACTTCCTTGCGGCTCAGCATATCGGTAGCTACAGCCATGAACGGTATCGGAAGTGTTTCGATCTGCTGCTTACCTGTGATCTGTTCCAGCACGCTGAATATCCTTTCGCCTTTGACCAGGCCCTGCATCGAGAGTGTGATATCAAAGAGCCTATAGATGTCTGATTTAGTTTGCTTCACGAGCCAATCGCGGTACTGCGGCAGGAACCCCGCACAGTACATGCCTCCGATCACTGAGCCCATGGAGCAGCCGTATACTTCTACGATCTCGTATCCGTCCTCGATGAGACGGTCGATCACACCGATGTGTGCTATGCCTCTCGCACCGCCGCTGCCCAGTACCAGTTGAACTTTCTTTTTCATGTTTGGCTAAGATAGAGAATAAATGTAATCTAAAAGGGACGAAGGACGGGGGACGAGGTACAAGATAATTTGTATTAGTCTAATGTCTATCGTCTCATGTCTTTCACATGCTACTTCCCGTATGGCTGATCAGCAGGTTGAGGCACTTGCGGAGTATCTGGCCCATGCTGTGACAGTCACTGAAGTCTATCTCATAGTGCTTTGATAGTTCCGCTATGAGCTGGTCTGTTTTCTCCGGTGGTGATATCTGGTCCTGCTCCATTACGTCGAGGAGTGCCTTGAGCTGCTGACGGGATGAAAGGATTCGGCGAGCTATGAGTGTACGTTCTTCGCTTTGATATTGCTTGATGACTTCCTGATTGATGTGTAGCTTGACGAGGTCGACGAGTTCTTTATTTTCTTTAAAAAACTGCGGCAGGTAGAGGTTCTTTCTGCCTTCATAACTCTGCTGGTCAAAGTCTATAGCGCGTATCCTGAACTGTACGTCCTCGAAGTCCGGCGTGATGTCAAAGACGTAATTATATGCACGCATATCACCGAGCAGGCGTATGAATGAGCGCTCATTGAACTTCACGAACTCTTTGGCAATACGCTTCTGATTGAATTCAGGATTATTGAGGTGCA
>PLSN01000485.1 GCA_003165135.1 Bacteroidota bacterium | reverse complement strand
CCCACCATGACCTGCAAAATAATCTTCCTGAGCTTGACGGTGTACAAACTCAACCCTGAATGTTATAAAATCGTTGGGCATCCAATCAACGGTGGTAGAGCAATCCCATGCATCAAACGGGGTACCTGGGTTCATATTATATGGAAACTGGCCAATAGTTGTACCCGTTGCCGGATTTGTGTTAGGGTCAGCCTGTCCCGTAGGGGCCAACACTAAATAACGGCCAGGGTTGTGCATATAACCTCCGCCAAAGGTCCATGCGAAATGATCATGATCAAACCACATGCGATGGTATGCCATACAGCTAAGGAAGTTGGATTGGGGCAGACTGCTCAGCAAACCAAATCCTCCATCAGGGCCACCCTTTTGGAATCCCAGATCGGCTGTGACACTGAATGCTGCTTTACTGAGACCGCGATTGCTAACTTTATTGTAATATCTATAAAGGACACTATTATCAGTGTGAAAACGATAACAATTTGGTTGGTCTTGTACATCAGTACCTACGTAATTGTTTGATATAAAGTGGAGGCGCTCGTTAGGACTCCATGAGGTTTGTGAACCTATACCCGGCATATTGTTGAACTTAGCATAACTCTGCCAGCCGTTAATGATCCATATTTCTTCTTTAAGGTTAGATGTTGGAAACAATTGTAACCTCACACCATTAAAGAACCAAGGCGTGTTATCAGAAGTATATGATGGCTGTTCAGCCCAGTTTTCTGCAGCATAGAATGAAAACAAACCTACATAGGACATAAATATACCCGCATCAAGGTTAATACCATGCATAGCATTAAAGTGATATCCGCCATATGCTTCACTGACATAGCGATAAACATTTGCCAGATTGTATTGCCCACGCAAAACGCTTCCATCATTTCTCGGTACCACTGTTGAATTCATACCCAACTGCAACAATAATTTACCACGAACATTGTCAGCATGTAATTCAGCGCCTAATGCGCACAATGTCACTTCTACCTCGTCATTACGACCGAGTGCAGTAGAGCCTACTACCGTATTATCGATAGGATGGGCCAGCGATGCTGTATAATTTACATCACACATAAATATACCTGTGATGTATTTACTGTCCAAAAGTGAGGAGTGCCTTCTGTCGTTACCATTCATCCAAGTGAGGTCAAACTGAGAAAACGGATCTGTGGTAGATGTATCACGTTTGACACGCCTTTTATTGAGAAAGGCATCAATAAAATTATTGCCAAACGTTTTCAGGTTGGCCTTAGCGGAATTTGCTGAAGCCGTCTTTTCCACCTTTTTGTTTGGATTGATAGTCGTACTATCAATAGTGTTAGTAGCATCCTTTTGGGCAAATATCACAGTGCCAGTCAGGAGCATTAGAGCCAGAGGTAAAATTTTCCTTTTCATTTTTTGTTTTGTTTTTTGTCGAATGTATATGTGGTTAATTATTGCAAATGTCTTTTTGATTAAGCCTGATATATATGATTTAACCTATCTGTTGACATGACTGACATCATATACCTGCTTTTGTTTTAGTTCAGATTATCTAATGAAATATTCAGTTTTAATACGTTGATTTTAGACGGCCCCATGAATCCCAATAGCGGCGATTCAGTATGTTCTTTTATGAGCTCTTTCAGTTTGTCCTCACTGAGGTGTCGTATTTTAGCGATCCTCGGAACCTGAACTAAGGCTGCCTTAGGTGAAATATCAGGGTCGAGACCGCTGCCTGATGCAGTGACCAGTTCTACAGGTACATCTTCTTTTTTCACTGAAGGATTTTTCAGGAGAAAAGTATCGATGGCCAGTTTCACAGATGCTAGGTAATCAGGGTTGTTTGGTGCTTTATTAGAGCCGCCAGAACCGGCTGCATTATACCCAACAGCTGAGGGGCGCCCATTGAAGTATTTATCCTGAGTGAATGACTGCCCTATCAGTGCATAGCCTACGATCTTGCCTTTTTGTTTTACGACCTCTCCGTCGCCATGATTGGGTGCACCTATGTATGCGAGGCCCCAGATGCTAAGCGGATAGAGTACTGCAAAAACGACGATGCAGACCAATGTGAGTTTTATAGCAGGAAGAATATTATTTTTCATTTTTACAGATTTAAAAGAATAATGAAACGCCAAGGTCAATTAATTTGATGCCGATAAACGGTATCACCACACCTCCGAGCCCATATATGAACAGGTTTCTCCTGAGCAATGCACTCGCCCCTATCGGTTTATATTCCACACCTCTCAGTGCCAGCGGTATCAACGCAGGGATAATGATAGCATTGAATATAACAGCTGAAAGTATGGCACTTTCAGGTGAGTGCAGGTGCATGATGTTGATCCTTTGCAATGCCGGGATAGAAGCAATGAACAATGCCGGTACGATAGCAAAATATTTAGCGACATCATTTGCAATAGAGAATGTAGTCAGTGTGCCTCTGGTCATCAGCAATTGCTTTCCTATTTCCACGATCTCAATGAGCTTAGTAGGGTCATTGTCGAGATCCACCATGTTACCTGCTTCTTTTGCTGCCTGTGTACCGCTGTTCATAGCGACGCCCACATCAGCCTGTGCGAGAGCAGGCGCATCATTTGTGCCATCACCCATCATCGCTACGAGCTTGCCCAGTTGCTGCTCCTTACGGATATAGTTCATCTTATCTTCCGGCTTTGCTTCTGCTATAAAGTCATCCACACCGGCTTTCTCAGCTATGTATTTTGCGGTGAGTGGATTGTCACCGGTCACCATCACAGTCTTGACACCCATTTTGCGCAGACGCTCAAAACGCTCGCTGATGCCCGGTTTAATAATGTCTTGTAGCTCTATCACACCTATTACTTTATCATTTTCAGATACTACAAGCGGGGTGCCACCATTTGATGAAATGATCTTTACCCTTTCAGCAGTTTCTGAGGGAAATTTATTTCCCGCTGCTTCACTCAGTTTTTTTATTGCATCAAAAGCACCTTTGCGCAGACGTAAACCATTCTTCAGGTCCACGCCACTGCTTCTTGTTTCAGCAGTAAACTTAATGAGCGTAGCACCTTCTATAGATAGTTTTGCAGAGACATCTNNATTTTCCTTCAGGTGTTTCATCTGCCAGGGAGGATAGTACACAAGCCTCAATGAAGGTTAGTTCATTCACTCCATTTGCTGGCCAAAAATGTGTTGCTTTTCTATTACCTATTGTGATGGTTCCTGTTTTATCAAGTAATAATGTATCAAGATCGCCTGCTGTTTCTACTGCTTTTCCAGATTTGGTAATGACATTGGCGCGTAGTGCCCTGTCCATGCCTGCTATACCGATCGCAGAAAGCAATCCACCGATAGTGGTCGGTATCAGGCAAACGAACAAAGAGATATAAGCTGCGATAGTGATAGGCGTTTTAGCATACTGTGCGAATGGCTGAAGACTCACACACACGATCACAAATACCAACGTAAAACCCGCCAGTAAAATAGTCAATGCTATTTCATTAGGCGTCTTCTGCCTTGATGCACCTTCTACGAGTGCGATCATTTTGTCGAGAAATGATTCTCCCGGCTGAGTGGTCACCATTACTTTGATACGGTCAGTGAGTACTTTGGTACCACCGGTAACACTTGATTTGTCACCACCTGATTCACGAATAACAGGTGCCGATTCTCCTGTGATAGCGGATTCATCTATGGTTGCTATACCTTCTATTATCTCACCGTCAGTAGGTATAGTATCTCCAGCTTCACAGAAGAAGATATTGCCTTTTCTCAATTGAGAAGAGAGGACATTTTTAGTAGGTATAGAAAAACCTGTTGAGTTATTCTCGATCAGTTTAGCCTGTGTCTCTTCACGGGTTTTGCGAAGCGAATCGGCCTGTGCTTTACCTCTTGCCTCTGCAATGGCCTCTGCGAAATTGGCAAATAACAAGGTCAGCAGCAGCACGAAGAAAACGATGAAGTTGTATATGAATGAGCCCTGGCTTCCGTCGTTTGATACAGCAGCATAGACGGTTACAGCAGCCATGATCACAGTGCCGATCTCCACAGTGAACATTACCGGGTTGCGGAACATGACCTTAGGGTTCAGTTTGATGAATGAATGCTTCAAGGCTTCATTCACGAGCTCTCTTTGAAACAGAGTTGTATTTTGAGATTTCATTGTCTTTTTATTTCCGGTTTATTTCATACTAAAATGTTCCGCAATAGGTCCGAGTGCCAG
>PLSN01000291.1 GCA_003165135.1 Bacteroidota bacterium | reverse complement strand
CCGGTAGCACCTGTTGGGCCAACAACGCCGTTGACTGCATAGAGGGCATATGGCACAGTCAATAGCTCCGCCGTACCCATCGAAACGTATGCCGTAGGACTGGTATAGAAATAGGTCTCCAGATATTTATTGCCTGTGGACCAGGTTATCGTTCCGAAATTACCGGAAAGCACAGTGCCGCGTCCGATAGCCGTAGTAAAAAGTCCAAACTGATTGGTTGCTCCTGTATCTGATTCGGAATATACTATAGTACCTGTAGGAGAGCCGTCATGGATAAGAAATCCAAGCTTCACAGGCTGGTTTGCAATAATATTGCCATTGCCATCTCTCACGACTGTCTGGTAGTTGACGGCCTGAGGCACTTGAGCAACGAGGCTGCTAAGAAATATGCAGAGAAACGCTATGGGTAATATTTTTTTCATATACATTTTGTTTTGAAATGCTGTTTACTTATCGAGGCTTGGATTTTAAATATACTATTTTTTTAAAAATCATCGTTGGAGCAATTTATCCTGCATTTTTCGTTTTATACAAAGTTTAATAATCAACGATCTTCTTGTATATTTAAGTACAATTTGCTATATTTGTATTCTATAACTCATTAAAGCAAATTGAATATCAATTATGCATATTATAATTTACAAATATCAATTTTTATTATGCTTAATGAATATTTCATCAGCACTTTAGCTTTTTGACACTAGTGGCACCTATACTGCTAAATATGGATTATTTATATGTATAAGTGAGTTTTTAACATCGCTGTATTCAACTGATAAGTGCATCAAAAGCAGGCTTAAAAATTGTTCTCTTGGTGAATAAAATCAAAACATTCTTTTAATAGCATTTAAAATATATTTGCCCTGTGTCAAATTTCTCACGCATAGTCCGATATCTCAAGCCCTACCGCTCACTGGCAGTGCTGAATTTTGCGTTCAATGCCCTCTCAGCATTGTTTTCATTATTCTCTATAGTAATGGTCATTCCCTTGCTGCAGCTCATTTTCAATCAGGTACCTGATGTGACAGAGAAGCCTGCTGTCGGTTTCAGCGCAAAAGGACTGCTCGAATACATCAAATATCTGCTAAGTACAGAAAAACACATAAATGGCACTGAATCAGCATTGGTATATGTCTGTGTAGCGATCATCTTTGTATTCTTTATGAAAAACCTGTTTCGCTATCTCGCTCTGCGTGTTTTGTCGCCTATCCGCACAGGTGTGATGCATGATATCAGGGCAGATATCTTCCGGAAACTATTGTCACTGCCACTGTCCTACTACTCCAATGAACGCAAAGGAGACCTCATGAGCAGGATGACTGACGATGTACGTGGTGTAGAGCAGGGGATATTCAGTATGCTTGAGGACACAGTGATACAGCCACTTACGATATTGCTTTTCCTGGCATGGATGCTGATGCTTAATGCCAAGCTTACCATTTTTGCCCTTGGGATGCTGGGCGTGGTGGGCATTCTGATAGGAGGGGTGAGCAGGACGTTGAAAGGAAGATCGCTAAGTGTTCAGGAAACTTTGGGAAAGGCTATGTCAATCGTCGAGGAAAGTATATCGGGGCTCAGGATCATACAGGGATTCAGCGCAGAGTCATTTCAATTAAAAAAATTCGGAGATATAAACCGCACGCTATATCATCAAGGAAACCAGATCAACAGACGCTTTGAGCTATCGTCTCCCCTTACTGAGTTTTTGGCTGTTTGTGTTTTCAGTCTGGTATTATGGTTCGGCGGAGCTATCGTAGTAAGCGGGCAGATGGATGCCGCCAGCTTCATTCAGCTTATTCTGACGTTTGCGCTCCTCATACAACCCGCTAAAAGTTTCTCTACCTCATATAGCAAGATCAATATCGGCCTCGCCTCATCTCAGCGCATATTTGAGATACTGGATGCNNGAAGCCCCAGATGCCAAGCCTATGAAGGGCTTCAAAGAGGCGATAGAATACAGGAATGTGTCTTTCCTCTATAGAAGCAATCAGCATAGGGAAATACTGAAAGGCATCAATCTGCGTGTCGAAAAAGGTAAAATGATAGCACTGGTAGGGCAATCTGGTGCAGGCAAGACAACTCTCGTCGACTTGCTGCCGCGATTCTACGATGTGGCATCGGGAGAAATACTGATAGATGGACAGGACATCCGTCAGGCTAAAGTCGCCGACCTGCGTGGGCTCTTTGGTATTGTGTCTCAGGAGCCGATCCTCTNNTTTCGGGAAAGCTGACATCAGTCAGGAGCAGATAGAAGAAGCAGCACGTGTGGCAAATGCACATGATTTTATAGTCAAATTGCCGCAGGGCTACAAGACTGTGATCGGTGACCGCGGCGGCAAACTGAGCGGCGGTGAGCGCCAGCGGCTCACGATAGCCCGCGCGGTACTTAAGGACCCACCCATATTGATACTGGATGAGGCTACCTCCTCACTCGACTCTGAGTCGGAGAAACTCGTACAGGATGCCCTGGCCGAACTGATGAAAGACCGCACTACCATTGTGATAGCTCACAGACTGTCTACTATCCAGAACGCGGACGAGATCATCGTAATGAGTGAAGGAAAGATAGCGGAGCGCGGCATCCACAGCAGTCTCATGCAGCAGGGGGGCATCTATAACAAACTGGTCGAACTACAGGCTTTCGAATAGTTGATACCAAACACAAAAATTATTTTTATTTTACATGTGTTTTGACTTGGATCTATTTTTCCTTCCGTTTACACGAAAAATTCTGTCATTGAAAAGTCAGTAACGTTAACGAATTATAAAAAGGGTTCGTTCACAGATTTTCTCCTGCATTTCAATATAAGTATTGCGCAAACCCATACGGGATAAGCCTTTGCTGCATTACATTTGTCATCCCAAAAGAAAGAAAATGTTGACTGATGAAAAGCATGCGTTGATGATTTAGCAAATTTTCAGTACAACAAATTAACCTGGTGGACGTCTTTAACAACACAAATAGATTGCAACATATATAAATTAAAAGGAGAGTATTATGAAAAGGTTAGTTTTGTTTCTCGTTGGCCTGACCCTTAGTGTCAGCCAGCTTTCAGCACAGGATGCGCAAGTTAAAAGCTCTAAACTACTGCCGAGCACTCAAGCAGTAATGAACAGTGTGGTCAATCACCCCGACCTCATGGTCATAACGGGCAGGATAATGGATGCTGAAACGCAACTACCTATCACTGATGCTAAGATAAACTTTGATAAGTTCGGTGATGAGCTGGTCAATGCTGCTATAGATAAAGAAGGCAACTATGCTCTCGCGATCAATAAAAAAGAAGTGGGCGACCAGATCAGGATCATCTTCAAGATAGAAGGGTATGAGCGCTATACCGCTAAATCCATAAAATGTGACAAACCATTCGTAGACCTCGATCTGAACCTATGGCCTGACGGCAGCAAGCAAGCGAGCAATGCGAATATCAAATACACACTCACCTCAGATGCGTTCAATACGCTGGTGATAAAGTTCTAATCACTCCTCCATGACCCTCCCCGAAGGAGAGGGGAGAAAAGGAATAATAACATTAAAGGTTTATTTTTGGTATAGAAGTGTAGTCCCGGCTTGCCGGGACTACTTTATTTCAGATAGATCGCTTTCGCGTGTTTGACAGTCATCTGCCCTATCTTTGCTATGAGTGTATCGTGAGACCTCAGCAGCTGAGACAGCTCTTGCTCCTTGTCAGAAGCCACAGCTATCAATAGCCCCCCACTAGTCTGTGGATCGCAGAGCGTGAGTAGAGATTCGCCGCTGATTCCTTCGACTTTTGGTTCATAACTCTTCCAGTTGCGCATAGTGTTATCAGCATAGATGAATTTTGCTGAGAGTTCTTTGACCTGGTCCAGCAGTGGCACTTCATTATAATAGATCTCCGAAGACAAACCGCTGCCCTCACACATCTCTATGAGATGGCCTATCAGCCCAAAGCCTGTCACATCAGTGAGGGCATGAACATAGTCTAACGGGCCTAATTCTGTACCAATACTATTGAGCTGCGACATAGAGGTGATGCATTGATTCATATCCTCTGCGGTGATCAACCCCCGCTTGAGGGCTGTAGTCAGTATACCAGTACCGAGCGGTTTGGTCAGAAATAAAATATCACCTTCCTGTGCTGCTGAGTTCTTTTTGATATGGGGAATCGGCACATTACCATTCACAGACAGCCCAAAAAATGGCTCGGGAGAGTCAATAGTGTGGCCACCTGCGAGAGCGACACCAGCTTGTTTGCAGATCTCCTTGGCGCCGGCTATTACTTTTTGCGCCAAGGCTGCCGGAAGCTTCTCCACCGGCCAGCCCAATACCGCAATAGCCATAAAAGGTTTTCCCCCCATAGCGTATACATCGCTGAGTGCATTGGCTGCCGCTATTTTCCCATATTGATATGCATCATCTACTATCGGGGTAAAAAAATCCACAGTGCTGATGAGCCCTATACTGTTCCCCATATTATATACTGCAGCATCGTCTTTTGTTTCATTGCCGATGAGTAGACGGGGATGGAATATTTGCTTCTTATCTGACTTCAAAATTTCTTCCAGCACGGACGGTGCTACTTTGCAGCCGCAGCCTGAACCATGGCTATACTGCGTGAGTTTTATATTATCAGGGTCTGTAGGTTTTTTGCTATCCAGGGTCAGCATTGAGCTATTTTTTTGAAAGATACTAAACATCATTTTCTCCTGTTGATAATTCTCATATTTTGAATAATAGGACTTCACTTTGCCCGTTAAAAAAAATAATTACCTTTCGAAATCAATAGCAGGCATTGAAATTCGACGAAGAAATATTAGCCAGTTTGCAGAACGATCTCAACGTTTGCAAAAATTATATCCGACAGGTATCGCAGGGTATGATAAAGGGCAACGTGAGCAAATATCCTATCTTCATCGCTGTCCGTTCGCTCGCTGACATAGACCTGGGCCTTCCTATCATAAACCGCGAAGAACTCGAGCTCACGTGGAGTATCAATGCCTCGCATCTGGAAGACTTTGTCAATAGCAATATCATCCATCAGGACAAGTTGCAGGATTTTATAAAAAATTACAAAGACCCCAATGAGTTCATGTGTATCTTTATAGCTGAAGAATNNGAAAAACCGCAAAGCAAGCTCGACATCAGCAAGGAACAATTGAACTAATATATGATTGTTGACCTGCCTTTGCCGGCAGTCAGGTTTATGGTTTATGATTGCTTATTACTCCTATATTAGATTATGCTAAGACTATCTTTTCTTTTTGTTCTGCTAGCTACCAGCCTGACAAGCCTCTTTGCCCAACATGATCTCTATAAGGAAAACAAGAATACACCAGGTCTCATACTAGGTGCGGCCCGCACTGATCAATACCTTAAACTGCTTGAGGGCAAAACAGTAGCTCTGGTCATCAATCAAACCAGCAGAATAGGAAACAGGCTTCTCGTCGATTCTCTAAAAGATCTGGGTGTAAATATCAAAGTCATCTTTGCGCCCGAACATGGATTCAGAGGTAAGGCTGATGCCGGTGAGCAGGTGAGCAATGGAGCAGATCCGGAAACAGGTATCGCTGTCGTTTCTCTCTATGGCAAAAAAACAAAACCGTCGGCAGAAGACCTCAGCGGAGTAAACACAGTCATATTTGACATACAGGATGTGGGCTGCAGGTTTTATACATTCCTGTCTACGCTGCAATATGTGATGGAAGCTTGTGCCGAAAATGGCAAAGACCTAGTCATCCTGGATAGACCTAATCCTAATGGCTATTATGTGGACGGCCCGGTGCTGGACATGCAGTATAAATCATTTGTAGGTGTATCAAAGATACCAGTGGTATATGGTCTCACACTGGGTGAGTATGCTACGATGGCAAAAGGTGAAAAATGGATAAAGAATGCTGACAGGCTTAGTCTGAAAGTTATCACCTGTGTGGACTATGATCATAGCACCAGATACAAGCTTCCGGTAAACCCTTCGCCAAACCTCAGAAATGAAAGAGCAGTATTCCTCTATCCCTCACTGTGTTTTTTCGAAGGGACCAATGTGAGCGTGGGCCGTGGTACCAATCATCCCTTTCTGATCATTGGTTCGCCATATACCAATATCGACAGCGGGTTTACCTTCACTCCGGAGAGCAAGTCCGGCGCCACAGACCCTCCATACAGAGGCGATATTTGTAAAGGCTACGACCTGAGAAAACCGATCAAAGAACTCAACACAGAGATGAAAGGTGTGAATCTGAAATATCTGCTGAAGATGTATGCGCTAGCAGCTGACAAGGATAAATTTTTCTCCAAGCCTGATTTCTTTGATAAGCTGGCTGGCAGCGATCAGCTACGCAAACAGATCATAGATGGTAAAACCGAATCAGAGATCCGCGCCAGCTGGCAACCTGCACTCAAAGAGTATAAAGCCATGCGCAAAAAATACCTGCTTTATAGGGATTTTGAATGATCGTAGAGACGTAAAATTTTACGTCTGTAATATTAAGCCGCTATTTGAAATCCGTCACCTCTTTCACCACTTCAGTGAAATGCTTTAGCGCCGCTACTTTTTCCACTTCAGTACGATGTAGTAGTTCAGAGAAATATTCACTTATAAAAGAAAGGTTTCTATCAAGTCTTATTTTATCAAAGTAGATCATGCCTGTACGGCGCACTGCAAAGTCGGTCTCATTAGCGACCATCTCATTCTCGAAGCTATACTGCATCTCAGCAGCCAGGGCGACATGTTCGGCATCAGCGTATCTGCTTTTTAATGCCTCTGCTTGTTCCAATATATAGGCCGTATTCCTGCCGTATCGAAATACCCATCTATGAAGGAAATAATTGGGAAGATATTGGTTGGCGACATCCGTGACCGTGCTTGTGAGAAAATCCTGAAGGTCTTTATCAGATTTAAACTCCCCACCACTGAGCTGATAGGTCTGAGTGGACGATGGAGGAAAATTCTTAGCCTCAGACAGAAGGTCTTTTGCTACTATGTCAGCTATCTTTTTTGCCATGAGGCGATAGCCGGTCAGCTTCCCGCCGGCTATAGAGAGCAGACCTGATGCCGATACTATGATCTCATCTTTGCGCGACAATTCTGAGGGGGATTTGCCATCCTCATATATCAGGGGTCTGAGTCCGGCCCAACTTGAGATGACGTCTTTGACCGCGAGCTTGACCGAAGGAAACATTTCATTTACTGCTTTGATCAGGTACTCCACATCATGCAAACTCGGGTGGGGATGGTCTATATCCTGATTGTACACAGTGTCTGTCGTGCCCACATAGGTAATGCCATCGCGCGGTATAGCAAAGATCATGCGCCCGTCAGATACATCGAAGTAAGCAGCTCTTTGCAGAGGCAGCTTTTCATAAGGGAAAACTATATGTACTCCTTTGGTCAGTTGTAGTCGTTTTCCAAAAAGTGACTGGTCAGTCTTGCGTATCAGATCGACGAATGGCCCAGCTGCATTGACTACCTTAGTTGCCCTGATATCAATACTTTTGCCGGATATAATGTCAGTGGTTTTCGCACCACAGACCATTTTGCTCTCATCATATATCAGTTCTTTGACTTCAGTATAATTCAAACATACTGCTCCATGCGCTACGGCACTTTTTGCGAGCTCTATTACCAGTCGTGAGTCATCGGTGCGATACTCATAGTAGACGCCACCTGCTGTTACTTTTTCTTTATTGAGCAATGGCTCTTCAGCGAGTGTTTGTTCTTTGGAGAGCATTTTGCGCAGCTCATCTTTTTTGACTCCGGCCAGATAGTCATATACCCACAGCGCGAGTGATGTCGGGCCTTTGCCCAGAGATCCGTTTTTTACTATCGGCAATAGCATTTTCTCCGGAATCACTACATGTCTTGCATTTTTATAAACAATAGCCCGCTCTGTACCGACATCGCGCACGAGTTTAAACTCCATCTGCTTGAGGTATCGCAGCCCGCCATGTATCAGCTTGGTAGAGCGGCTGCTCGTACCCGAGGCGAAGTCAGACTTTTCGACCAGCGCTACTTTCATACCTCTAAGTGCCGCATCCAGCGCGATGCCGCAGCCAGTGATCCCGCCACCAATCACTAGGAGGTCATAATGCTCACTGCTGAGAGATGATATTATTTGATCGCGTGAAGAGTAGGAGAATTGCATAGATCAGTTAGCTGAAAAGTGAGGATCGGATTTAGATTTTTTCTTTTTGATCACAGGTATCTTGGTATTTTTGAGCGCTTCATAGCCTTCATTTACGACACGCAATTTATGAAAACCTCCGCGCTTGAATAATGCTGCTGCGAAAGCCGCGTCCTCAAATGTATTCCCATAAAGATAGTATGTGACATCGGGATTCAGGTCGGGGATTGCTTCTTCGAGTTCGGTCATGGAGAGGTTCTCTGCATATTCGAAATGCTCTTCTTCATATTGGTCCTCGGTGCGCAGGTCGATCAGATAAAACTCATCAAAGTTGAAATCGAGTTCAAACTCCTCTGCAGTAATGTCTATGATCAGGTCCACCTTGCCTCCGGCTGCTACCCATGCTTCAAAGCCGCCGTCAATGATACCTGCCAGATTGGCAAAGCCTGTCTTGAGCAGGTTTCGGGAAATAGCTGTTTCCTGTCCTGATTCAGCCAGCAGTATCAGCTTCATATCCGATTCCAAC
>PLSN01000016.1 GCA_003165135.1 Bacteroidota bacterium | reverse complement strand
AGCTACATATTCCTCGGTCACATTACCGAAGGTCATGTAGAGGAAGTTAGTGACATAGTCGTATTTATTTTGCGGATAAAGTACCGGATGGCCCTTGCCTTTTTTGTGGATCATCGCGCAGATGGTAGGCATCTTGGCCAGCAGACGGATGATGGTCATATTGGTCTCCTCAGGCTTATTGTTCGGATTGAGTGACTCAGGATAGAATGAAGACAGCGCAGAGAGTGCAGTCATCAGCTGGCCCATAGGATGTGAACGCGAAGGGAACACCTCAAATATTTTCATGAGGTTCTCATGCACCAGTGTATGCATGGTCAGGTCATGCTCGAACTTGGTTTTCTGCTCGGCTGTAGGCAGCTCACCATATTGCAGCAGGTACATCACCTCCGTGAAGGATGCCTTGGCAGCCAGGTCTTCTATGCTATAGCCGCGATAGCGCAGTATACCCTTCTCACCATCGAGAAAGGTGATACTGGACTGGCATGCTCCGGTATTTTTAAATCCTTCATCATAGGTCACCAGGCCTGTCTGCCCGCGAAGCTTTGATATATCAATGGCACTTTCATTTTCTGTCCCTGTGAATACGGGAAGCTCTATCGATTTGTCACCATAGGTGAGCGTTGCGTTGTTAGCCATAAAATTTTGCTGTTTTTTATAAAGCGCACCAAAAGTAATTAATTAAGAATATCTAGCAGGGAAATTTTAACGATTCCGGATGATATTCTCGGTCAGCCCCAATTATGGCTATTATGTCTCCCTCCGGAGTGGGTTAGACCTGCTTTCGGGGCAGATCGCAAGATATTCTGCCTGTTTGGAATGATGCGATGTGTGGTATACTACTCCTCTATCAGATAATAAACCTTCGTCAGGACCTTATTGGGGTCTTTCTCGACACCCGGATCGCCGACATACTCCTCGATAGCAGGAGATTTCAGTTTGAGGCCTTTATCGGCTGCATACTGATGTATGGCATCGTGTGCACCTTTCATATTGTCATATGGTCCATAGTAGTCGACCATGAGGGCCCTCGATCTGCCGAGTTTGATCACAGAGTACCCGCTTACTTTTGAGGCGTCCTTGACCGGTATCGCTACTGCCATATCTGTTTCTCCTTTGGCAGTATCCCAGGTGAAATACAATCCGGATGGCGGCCCATCCATCTGCACCTTTCCTTTTTGAACTATATTTTTAAACGCCGTAGGCATTTTCTCCATAAAGACTTTGCCGAGGTCTTTCATTGCTACGACCGCGCGGTCACACAGATAGGTGTGCTCGGCCCATGTTATTTCTTTTACTTCCATAGCGGGTTGGTTTGTGGCATCTTTTTCAGATATTGTTTTCAGATTGGCGAGGCCATGCTCATAGTCCGGGCCCAGCATCTTCTCCAGGTTCATCACCAGCATCATAGGGCGCTGGCTGAATGAAAAAGTCTGGCTAAAACTCCAGGTGACTTTCGTAGTGCCGTTAGCTCCGTCTGTGAGCTTGAAGCCGGCGAGCGCCTGACTGGCAAATGGCTTGATAAAAGTAAGCTGCGACACGAGGCTGTCATTTTCGTTCATGCTCACTGTATGTATATCACCTTCTCCTACTTTGTCATTGCCTTTCCACTTATAGCCTGCACCTATCTGACCCTGTGTGCCGTAGTATTCATATATACAGTTGGTATCTATCTCAGCCCAAGGTGACCACTTCCTCCAATTCTTATAGTCAGAGATATTCTTGTAGACCAGTGCTTTGGGCGCTTTGATCTCCACGCTCCTCTCCATTTTAAATCCCTGAGGGCCGAGCAGGCCTGCGATCAGAAAAACAAGGAGCAGTGCGACAAATACGATCACTATGATCGTGAGTATTCTTTTCATAATGTGGGTTTGGGTTTGTATATCAGGGTTGAATTTACCTTTTTGGATATAGAAAACAAATTATATTTTATATCCTTGGGCCTAAACTCTGCCATGCTTTACAATAACATAAGATCAAAATAGATGCCTGAAGATATGGAGGAGAATAGCAGGATTTAGACCTCAATAAACAGCAGGAGGAAAAAAATGCAAAAAGATAAGGCGGGAATTTTGTAGATTAGTATTGCATAAGGTTCTCTATTTACTACCCTAAAACAATACGCTATGGTTGATACAGACATTGACGTGCGAACCTTTTGTGACAGGTGGCTCAGTACATGGACCGGCAATAAGCCCGAGGATTTGCTTGAATTCTATACAGAAGATACCTTTTATCTCGACCCTGCCTATCCTGCCGGACTGAATGGTCGTGAAGAGCTCTCAAAATATTTCGAAAAGCTGCTCAACCGAAACCCTGACTGGAAATGGGAGGCGGTGGAAATATTCAATACCGAAAAAGGCTTTACGCTAAAATGGAAAGCGACCATCCCGGTCAAAGGTACACCTCTGGTGCTATATGGACTGGATATAGTAGAGATGAGAGCCGAGCAGATCAGCCGCAATGAAGTATACTTTGACAGGGTCAAATGGCTGGAGCTGATGAAAGCCGGAGGCCTGTAAAAGCACAAGTAGTATATTGTATATTGTTAATTAATATAATATTACAAAAGACATTTTGTAATATTATATTATAAACTATTTACCTCCCAAAGAGACCGGCACTCTCCTTAGATGTTATGATATACCATCATTGATTCGACACCTATGTTGTTCCTATTAAAAAAACCTCTTCTGACGGATCCGGAAGAACCAAAAATAAAAAAATGAAAACAATACTAGACTTCAATTTCAAAGTAATCTATTTTACTTTGACAATATGTTTTTTTGTTAATCAAACAATTCACTCACAGTGGTTGCTTGCAAACACTGGTCTCCCTACTAGTGGAGCAGGATCAAGTGGTTTTGCTTCATTAGCAGAATCAAGCACAGGACTTTACATGGGATCCTTAGACGGAGAATTATATTTTAATAATTTCAATACAGGCATCACTAAAAGCTGGACGCATATCAATGGTCCTAGTGGCGCTATATCTGCTCTGACAAATATCTGTGCAACTGGTTCTGATGTCTATGTTGCGTGGAATAACAACATTTATTTATCGACTAATAATGGTAGTTCATGGGTTGCTACTCCAATAGCAACTAATTTTAATCCAAGTGGTACGCCACCACTAATCTGCGGAGGATTAGATTTGCAACTTTTTGCAACAGACGGAACATATTTCTATTTTATTATCAATAGTATTTCTGCAAATACTGGCACAATATATAGAACTCCTGTAGGTTCAACTTCTGCACCTACTGTGCTGAATACCTATCCGACTCAAGTAAATTGTTTGTATTATTATAATACTAAATTATATATTGGTACAAATTCCTCAATAGGGTCGGGACCATATGCCGGGCTACATTCTACATCTAGCAGCACAGTAAGTGCGCCATGGAGTGATGAGTTTGCAGGAACTCCCTATGAAGGAGTGGAAATTGACCAATTCGTAAATACACAATATTCCACTTCTTATCCTACTGGTGGAGGCACTGGTTGTGAGTCTTATCCACCTACAATATATTATCCATTTTATATGACTAGCCCAGACGGGGCTAGTGGTACTCAATTTATACAAATGGTTGAACAAAGATATAGGCACTACGCAACATTTCCGCATTCATCATGCCCTGATTGCCCAGCAAATTCTTGTCTACCGTATACATGGCTGAGTACTTATTCATATACCGAAAACTCACGAGCTGCATTTCCTAGTGATATCTCCTGTAATGAGCAATTTGTAGCAGCGTCCGGTGGAGTGCCTGCTCCTACGGCAGCAGCAGCAAAGGTGTGGGGGATAACAACTCAAGGCCCATCTTACGGAGAGCTAGGTTCTTATGTTAACACATCCACATGGTCTCCAGGTACTGGAGGCGTTAGTGGCTTACCTCTTATAACCTCAGTATTTGTTCAAAGTGCACTTGGTTCACATAATACTTATGATGGAGTTTCAGGATATATATTCCTGACTCTTGATGAGACAGCCTCCGGCCCAGGTCTTGTTTATGCTGAATCCTATTCAGCTGCAAAAACCGGTGGAGATGCCCCAGATTATGGAAGTATAATTACACCAACTTTTACAGCTCTTGACAATTCACTAAATCTTTTCCCTAATCCAGCTTCTAATAAGGTTACTTTTGATTTGTCAATACTACAATCAAGCAACTTCTCACTTAGTATATATGACCAATTAGGAAGGGTTATTG
>PLSN01000223.1 GCA_003165135.1 Bacteroidota bacterium | reverse complement strand
TACCTGATATATATAGGTGGCATTTTATTCTTTGCGGTGCTGCCCGCACTCAGGGAGCAGAGTTGGACCATAGCCCTGCTCAATGGAGCTGTGCTTGGCGCTCTATGCTATGCCACATACGACCTGACCAATATGGCGACCATCAGCCAGTGGCCGCTGATAGTAGTGATCGTAGACATCGTCTGGGGTATAGTCCTGACAGGCAGTGTCTCGCTGCTGACATACATTATCGGGGCGAAGATGAGCTAATACCTTTATGCTCTGATTTTAATCACAAAATAGCTATCTTCACAATAAAATATTATAATATGAGTTTGCTCTTCAGTTCAAATTCAACATTGCATGAGATCGTAACACTGGTCGAATCGCTGCCTAAAAAGGCTCAGGAGAAAGTATTGCGCCAAGCTAAACTAGAACAGGCTAAAATATCTGCATCAAAAATTTCCGAAGCACAAAAAAAGGTGAAACTAAAAGTAACCGATGATGAGATAGCTGAAATGGTTCACCAGTACAGGAAAAAGAAAAATCCGTCCTGGTGAAAAAATTTGTTTTAGATGTCAATGTCTGGGTTTCTGTTTTCTATCGAGATAGACAGTCCTATATCATTTCACTGATACAAGATGAGCAAATAGATATTTTCAGCAATGAAGAAAACATTGCAGAGTTTGCTGATGTTCATACCAACCATAAAAAGATTGCAAAACTGCTTCCGCTCCATACCTCAGTTTATGTAGAAACAATGGAGGAAATGAGCAAGATGTATGTGGCCCAAAAGCGATATGCACTATTGGCGGATTATAAAGACAATTATCTTATTGACCTGGCCCATCAAACTCATTCTATACTGGTGACAAACGATAATCACTTTGGAATTGCTAAAAAACTTAAGTCGCCAAAGGTTAAAATTATTACTCTGGCCGAGTTTTATCAAATGCTAAATCTCTGAATGTTCTCGAACGTTTATGTTAAGCATAAGGGGCTAACAATTTCCCTTCATATATGAATTGATGGATTATATTTGGCAGGCTAATCCCAACCTGAGATCCTTTATGAACAAAGTCCGTTCGGCTGCGCTGCTTATTTTATTTTTCCTCTATGCTGCTGTGTCGCAAGCCCAGTCCAAAGGTATGCAACAAGTGGATTATCAGAACATCCGCGGGCAGATAGTGGACAAAGACTCCAAATATCCCATCATCGGTGCCACTGTCATGGTCATCGGATCAAATCCTATCATCGGTACCCAGACTGATGAAAATGGCTACTTCACGTTGCCCAAGGTACCGCTGGGAAGAGTATCAATAAAGATCTCTTATATAGGATATAAAGATGCCTATGCCAATGATGTACTGGTGATATCGGGCAAAGAAGTACAACTGAATATAGAGCTCGAAGAGAAGGTCAGCGAAATAAAAGAAGTGGTGGTCACTGACAAAAAAACCGAACAGGGTGCAGCTAAAAATGAATTCGCTGCGGTCAGTGCACGATCGTTTGATGTGGAGGAGACCAGCAAGTTCAGCGGCAGCAGAAATGACCCTGCACGCATGGCGTCAAACTTCGCCGGTGTGAGTGGTGCCAATGACGCCCGCAATGACATCATTATTCGCGGCAACTCTCCTACCGGCTTGCTCTGGAGGCTTGACGGACTGGACATACCCAGCCCTAACCACTTCGCGAGCTTCGGCAGCTCGGGCGGCCCCGTGAGCATGCTCAATAATAATACACTTGCCCGGAGTGATTTTTTCACCGCTGCGTGGCCGGCAGAGTATGGCGATGCACTCTCAGGAGTATTTGACCTGAAGATGCGAAGCGGCAATAAAGATAAATATGAGTTTCTGGGGCAACTTGGATTCAACGGTATCGAGGTAGGTGCTGAAGGTCCTTTTGATAAGAATAAAAGCAACGCTACTTTCCTTATCAACTATCGCTATTCTACTCTGGCATTATTCAAACTATTAGGCGCGACCACCTTTCTCGCTGGTGGCGCAGTACCAGAGTATCAGGACCTTTCATTCAAAATAGATGTACCTACTAAGAAGGCTGGTATATTCAGGCTCTTCGGCCTCGGAGGATTGAGCAGTATATCGCTCCTTGGCAGCCCCAGCAATGCCTCGACCAATCTATATGGCAGCGCCAATCAAAATATCTACAACAATGTACAGACAGGCATAGTCGGATTCTCTCACACATATTTCCTCACACCGAAATCATATTTCCGCACTACAATAGGTGTATCACATCAGACTCAAAACGCTAATATCGATACGATAGGTGTGGTCGATCCGAGCGCTGTGGCACATTATATCAAATCCTCTTTGCGGCAAAACAAATACACTGCCCATCTGGTCTATAATAATAAACTGGATGCAAAGAACACCATCATGGCAGGCCTCATCAGCAATGTGTATGACTTGAAGTTCAGAGACAGTATCTCTATATTCAATGCTTTTCACCCGATCATACAGGGCGTAGGTTTCAGTGACCTGATGGAGGGTTATTTTATCTGGCAGCATAAGTTCGGTGACAGGTTGGTGCTTAACTCAGGAGTGCATGCACAGTATTTTACCCTCAGCAATAGCTGGGCCATAGAACCACGCCTCGGCATTCGGTTTCAGCTTACTCCCACACAGTTTCTTAGTGCTGGATACGGACTACATGATGAACTGCAGCCATTGCCCACTTATTTTAATTTTGACACCAGTAACATCACAAGTACTAAGCCCACCAATCTCCATATGGGATTCACCCGAAGCAATCATGTCGTAGTGGGATATGAAGTAACTTTCAAAGGTGGCTTCCGTCTGAAGACAGAAGGATATTTTCAATACCTGGACAAAGTGCCTGTCGATCCATTCAGCAGTTCATTCAGCATGCTCAATGCAGGCTCTGATTTTACCACACCGGCCAACTCCTATCTGGTCAATAAAGGCGTAGGCAGAAACTATGGCCTGGAGCTGACACTGGAGAAGTTTTTCAGTAAGGGATACTATTTCCTCGTCACCGGTTCACTCTTCCAGTCGCAGTATAAAGGCAGTGACGGTATCTGGCGCAATACTGCTTTTGACGGCCACTACGTCGCCAATGCGCTCGGAGGCTATGAGTATAAATTCGGAGGCAGAAAGAAAAAGGTCAAGCGCAACACCATCGCCATTGATGGCAAGTTCACAGTCGCAGGCGGCAGGTACTACACGCCGATAAATGTCGCTCAAAGTACGGCAGAGAATCAGGAGGTACTCATGAATAATGTGGCATTCTCACAGGAGTATCCTATCTATTACAGGCTTGATCTCAAGCTGAGTTATCGTATCAGCATGGGTAAGATCACACATGAGTTCTCGATAGACTGTCAGAACGTAACCAACAGAAAGAATGTCTTTATCATGAGCTATGATCTCGCTACACATAACCTGATCACGCAATACCAGCAAGGTATTTTTCCGCTGCCTCAGTACAGGATCCTGTTCTAAAATAAAATTTGTTTTGTACCACAACTTTGGTTTATTTACATATAACCAAACCCACTATACTATGTCAAACACTATTCCCACTTTCAAAAATGACCCGATCGTAGTCCTTATCTTAGGCGTATTAACCTGTGGACTATATCTGATATATTGGAACATCAAAGCAGCAGAAGTACTCAATGCTGTAGCGGAAAGAGAAATACTATCTCAGCCTATCGCTGTTTTTTCGGGATGCTGCACTCCGGTGCACCTATACTATTATTATGTGGCTGCTAAAGATGGCCTTCCTATATTATCTGAGAAGGTAGGTGAGGCTCCAAAAGACCAAACTGTAATGCTGATGGTGCTTGGGCTTTTCTTTCCGATGGTAGCAGCCATGATCGTACAGGGCGAGATCAATAAACTGTACAAGTAATGTCCGACAAGAGAAAATTATATGGTATCCTGATAGCTATGCTCACGATCATAGTCCCCTATCTGATCATGCTCAGTGACCGGCATGTCGAGAGCTCGCAGTCACTTTGCCCGTTCAAGCTGCTGACAGGATTCCCATGTCCGGGATGCGGTATCACGAAGTCTATTATTTTTTTCTACAAAGGCGATATCATCAAAAGCCTCAGCTATCATATATTCGGGCCCTTTGTGATCCTTTTTTGTATAGTGTCGATCTTTGTGCTGACACTGGAAATCATCACGCACAAAGAATATTTAAATAAGCTGTTCTATAACACTAAAGTAGCGTATACCCTGGCTTTCATACTTGGCTCCTATCATCTCAGCAGACTGGTCGTTTTTATCGCACACAATAGTATGGCGGACATTCTGAAAGAATCTATCTGGAGGTGAAATAATTTGTTTAGTAATCGGACAATTAAAAAGGGAACGAATGATCGTTCCCTTTTTAATAGCTCCGCGTTTTAACGCGGAGTTTAAATCAAAACTTTACCGGCTTTAGCCAAATGGACATGAGATATTTCGGCTAAAGCCAAATACAAAAATCATCTGATTCCCCGCGTTAAAACGCGGGGCTATT